>NZ_JAMXLV010000013.1 GCF_024054535.1 Thermococcus alcaliphilus
TTTTGTTTCGGCGAAAAGGTTTTAAGGCTGAAACCATCCAGTGAATAATGGTTTCAGCTTGCATGTTTCCCCCCTTTCTTTTTCTGTGGTAGTGTCTGGGATTTAAACCTGACGCCTCACTGCTTATCCTGACAGTATCAGCGAAAGGAAACAGAAGATAGGCTTTATGAGGTATGGGAACTCCATAAACCTGACGGGGAAATCATTGAGCTACGCTTCTATGTGTTCGGAGACGAAAGAATAGACTCAATCAAGATAATCGAATGAGAATTGGTGCGGTGGCCGGGATTTGAACCCGGGTCACCGGCTTGGGAGGCCGGTGTCCTAGACCAGGCTAGACTACCACCGCTCAACAGAAATAATAAGAAAAGGGTTTAAAAGCTTTACTTTAAGCGCTCTAGAATTATCGCAGGACAAACCTTTGTAACCCCATCAATTTTTCCTATTTTGTTTGACATAATATCCGCTAAATCCTCTCCGTCTTTTGCCCAGATTTCTGCCATTATCATGTGATCGCCACTTGAAAGGTAAAGCTCCCTAACAAATTCAAACTCCTTCAGTTTGTTTGCGACTTCAAACAGCTTTTCTGGCTTTGTATCAACTCCGGTTATGCTTATTAAGTTGTACCCAAGTTTTTGGGGGTTTACTTTGATTGTATACTGCTGTATTATGCCCTTCTCTTCCAGAGCCCTAACCCTTTTTCTTACGGCCGTCTCGCTTATACCCAAGACCTTAGCTATTTCCGTGAAAGGTGTCCTCGCATCCTTCGTCAGCATCTCAATTATGACCTTATCCCTTTCGTCTAACATAAAGCTCACCCCATTGTTATTTTGTCAAAACATGTATATTAACTTTTTGAACTTTAAAGTTCATTCTTCAAACTCAACTTTGCGATGAGTTCAACATGCGGGGTATGAGGAAACATGTCGAGCCCAATTATACTTTCTAGAGAGTACTTATCTTTAAGCTTTTCGATATTTTCAGCAAAAGTTTTTGGATTGCAGGAGACATAGACCAGATTATCTGGTAAATCATTCAAAATCTTTCTTATGAGTTTTGGATGTAAGCCCGCTCTTGGGGGGTCTACTATAACCGTATCATAGAGGCCCAGAGTTTCAATATCCTTATCAGCGCCAACTCTAAATTCAGCCTCAACGTTGTTTATTTCCGCATTTTTCTTGGCCATCTCAACTGCAAACGGGTTTATTTCAACACCCTCTACCTTAAATCCCCTCTTGGCGAGATATATCCCAAAGGTTCCCACCCCAGAATAAAGGTCAAGTACTTTTTCACCTTCTACAAATTCTGCAACCTTTTTTAGGAGGTTAACTGCTTGATATGAGTTCGTTTGGAAAAATGAGTTGGGATGGATTAGGTAAACCACGTTGTCAAGCTTTTCTCTGATGAATTCCATTCCCCAAGATTTTCTCGGCTCACCATAGGACACATCGCTTTTAGTCTCGTTGATACTCCAATAAAGGGAGTCAACAAAATCAAAATAGTGGCTGACTTCCTCGGGAAGTTTCCCGGTAGAGGTTACTAAATTTGCCATTAATTCTCCTGTAAATTTCCCCTCTCTAAGCACAATGTATCTCAAAAAACCCTCACTCTTTTTTAAATCCCAAAGTTGGATTCTAAAATCCTCTATAAATTCCCTCAATGCACTCAATGCTTTTTTGCTGTTTTCCCCGAACACTTTACACTCCTCAATCTCAATAACATCCCACCAAGTTCCCCTTCTCCTAAACCCTATCCCACTCGTTGTTGTTGCAACGTCAATTCTGTTTCTATGCCCGTAGATTTTTGGGGAGGGGAGTACTTCTACTTCAATGTTAAGAAGACGAGCAATTTTCTCTTCTTTAAACTTTATCTGCTCCTTGTAAGGGATATGCTGAAGCAAGCATCCCCCACATCGTCCAAAATACTGGCAAGCTGGCTCTACCCTGTTAGGAGAAAATTCCACTATTTCATAATCATGAGCAACGAGCCTTTTCTTCTCTCTGTGCCATCTCTTGATTTCAACAACGTCACCTGGAGAAGTAAACGGAACCAATATGGTCTTTTTCCCGACCTTTGCTTCTCCGAATCCTTCCTCACTTAGTCTTTCTACACTTGCTCTCATGTTTCAATGTTTTGGGGAGGCATATAAAAAGATGCCGCCCAAGTTTAGAAAAGCTTTGGCATTATATTGTCACAATGCCAACTTACTGCAGGACAACCCTTATTAGTGATAAAGGAGTAAATACTAATGGTGTTTTCGTGATGGTTGCTAGAAAAGATATCGTCTACAAACTCCTGGCGACCAAGAAAAAAGCTACTTCTCTTCAGAAGTTGAGTGAAGAGCTCGAAACCCCCATGCCCCACCTTTTGAATGCTTTAAGGCATTTAGAATCCGAAGGGCTTGTTGAAATATCCTTCGGGGAGGAAAAAGCTACAATAATGGTAAAGGCAAAGACTATTGAAGATTACTTTTGATCCTTCCCCTGCTTTTCTTTGTATTCAAATAGTTCTCCAACGGTCACAAGAGGAATTAAAGTGTAGCCTTCTCTCAATAGTAACTCTTTCGCGCCTTCTTCTCTATCGACCACTACCATAATAGCAACTACCTTTGCACCTTCTCCCTCTAAGACTTTTGCAGCCCTTAAAACGCTATTTCCTGTCGTTGTAACATCCTCAACCAAAAGAACCCTATCTCCAGGTGTTATTACTCCTTCAATCTGCCTTCCGGTCCCATAGCTTTTTTTCTTTTTACGCACTATTAAAATGGGCTTTTCTGTTTCCAAGGCCAAAGAGACAGCTATAGGAACCGCCCCCAACTCTGGCCCAGCTATTTTGTCGTACTCAAGGCCTAGCTCCTCTGTCTTGGCCTTCATAAGGAAGGCAATAAGCCTTAGGGCTTTTGGATTGGTTATCAGTTTTTTGATGTTTATGTAATAGTCACTTTCTTTTCCGGAGCTCAGGATAAAATGACCGAACTCGATTGCTTTTTCTTTGAAGATCATTTCGATAAGCTGGTCTTTTTTCATTGACATCTCCATGTAAATCACCTCTTTTTTACTCGAATATGTTAACAAAAAATTTATAAATCTTTGCAGAGTTAATTCGGTCGGGCTTTAATGAGGTTCCAAGACGTTATTAGTATAAACGATTTTAGAAAAGAAGATATAGACTATGTTTTGAGGGTTGCAGAAAGACTTGAAGAAGAACTTAAAAAAGAAGGGACACTCAAATACGCAAAAGGAAAAGTTCTGGCGACTCTTTTCTTCGAACCATCAACAAGAACAAGATTGAGCTTTGAAAGTGCAATGCACAGACTCGGTGGAGCGGTTATAGGGTTTGCCGAAGCATCAACCACAAGTGTCAAAAAAGGAGAGAGTCTAATGGATACGATAAGAACCGTAGAAAATTATGCAGATGTAATAGTTATAAGGCATCCACGAGAGGGAGCTGCAAGATTGGCTGCCGAGGTTGCAAGGGTTCCAGTAATAAACGCAGGGGATGGGGCAAATCAACATCCCACACAGACCTTACTTGACCTTTATACAATTAAAAAGGAATTTGGAAAAATAGATGGCCTTGACATTGCCCTTCTTGGAGATCTTAAGTATGGAAGAACCGTGCATAGCTTAGCAAAAGCTCTCTCTTATTACAACGTCAGGCTTTATTTTGTGGCTCCCAAAGGTTTAGAGATGCCAAGGCACATAGTTGAAGAGATATCAAACAAAGTCGAAATCGTAGAAACCAGTGACCTGGAAGCTGTAATCCCAAAAGTGGACGTGCTTTATGTAACAAGAATCCAGAAAGAGAGATTCCCAGATCCTGCAGAGTACAACAAAATCAAGGGGTCATATAAGGTGGATCTAAAGGTTCTTGAGAAGGCCAAAGATACGCTAAAGGTTATGCATCCTTTGCCAAGGGTTGATGAGATAGCATATGAAGTGGATAATACGAAGTACTCCGCATACTTCAGACAAGTGTGGAGCGGGATTCCAGTCAGGATGGCTCTTCTCGGCATTGTACTGGGGGTGATAGAATGAAGGAGCTGAAAGTCTCAGCAATTAACAAAGGGACTGTAATAGATCACATACCTGCCGGCAGAGGGTTGAAAGTTCTTGAAATCTTAAATTTATTCGGAGACAATACGATACTCGTAGCTATGAACGTAAGAAGCGGAAAACTTGGAAGAAAAGACATCATAAAAGTTGAAGGAAAAATACTGAACGAAGAAGAAGTCAACAAAATAGCCCTCATAGCTCCAAGTGCCACAGTGAACATAATAGAGAACTGGGAAGTCGTGGAAAAGAGAAAGGTCGAAATACCGGATGAGATAATCGGAATCATAGAGTGTGCAAATCCCAATTGTATAACACACTACGAAGAAGTAACCCCAAAGTTTAAGGTACTCTCGAAGAAGCCACTTAAGTTAAAGTGTCACTACTGTGAAAGGACAATGGAAGAAGACATCGTGCTAAAACATCTGTTGTGAGGGTCAAAATGATAATCAAAGGAGAGATAATCTCAAAGAGTTTCAAAGGAAGGGGATACATAATAATCAGGAATGGAGTAATCAGGAGCGTTCAGCGAGAAAAGCCAAGAGGGGCCATAGACATCGATGCAGAGGACAAACTTGTTATCCCTGGATTAATAGATATGCATGCTCATTTTCGAGAGCCCGGGTATGAACACAGAGAAACGATAGAAAGTGGGTCAAGAGCGGCTGTTCATGGAGGCGTTACAACTGTCGCCCTTATGCCAAATACTAATCCCGCCATGGACAATATCGAGGTAATAGGATACGTAAAAGAGAAAGCAAGAAAAATAGGGCTCGTTGACGTTCTCCCAATCGGGGCAATTACAAAAGGCAGGAATGGAAAAGAAATCACGGATTTTGAGAAATTAGCAGAACACGTTGTAGGCTTCAGTGATGATGGGTCAACTCCTCAAAGCTTCAGAGTATTTTTAGAAGCTGCGAGATATGCAAAAAAAGTAAACAAGCCAATCTTAGACCACGCAGAGATAAAGGAATTATCAGGAGGTACCATGAGAGAAGGGAAGTTCTCAAGGCTTTATGGCATAAGCGGAATCCCCGACATAGCTGAATCAATAGCCGTTGCAAGGGACGTGGAAGTGGCAAGATATACTAGAGCCCACATTCATATACAACACCTCTCAACAAAATCCTCCGTGGATATAGTTAGAGAAGGAAAGAAAAAAGGAGCCCCAGTATCTGCTGAAGTTACTCACCATCACCTCCTTTTTAAGGATGAAGACCTGAAAGATCGTTCTCCGTTTAAAAAGGTTAATCCACCTCTACCAAGGGAAGAGGATCAAGAGGAACTTATAAAAGGACTCCTTGATGGCACAGTAGACATAATAGTCACTGACCATGCTCCGTATTCTCTTGAGGAAAAGAACGTAGACATTGAAAAAGCACCCTTCGGAATAAGTGGTATTGAAACCCTGCTCTCATCTTTGTTGTTAATAGCAGAAAAACACGAGATCAATTTTGAAATCCTTTTAGAAAAGGTTACCTACAACCCAGCAAATCTCTTCAATCTTCCTCTAAGAGGAGACGTAAGAGAAGGATACAGAGCAGATTTGGTCATCTTAGATCCAGATAAAGAGTGGAAAGTCACAGAAAAAAGTTTATTTTCAAAAGGTAAGAACACTCCATTCCTCGGGAGAAAACTTCCAGGGGTAGTTGAGCTGACCATTAAAGGGAGCAGGATTGTATACCGGGGGGATCACCTTTGATTGAAGCAGAACTTATAGAAAAGAAAATAGCAAAAGATTACGGATTCTTTAAATTTAAACTCCATAAAAAATTAAAAAGCCCGGATGCAGGACAGTTTATAATGCTAAAAGCTCTTGATGAGCCGATTCTTGCAAAGCCGTTCTCCATTTATTCCTACAAAAACAAAAACCTCACCCTATTTATAAAGCGTGTTGGAAGATTGACAGGAAAGATATTCTCCAGCCCTATAGGGGAGACGTTCTACATAAGAGGACCCTATGGAACACCGTACATTGAAAAGATCAACAAAGGGAGGAAGTATATTTTAATTGGAGGAGGAAGCGGGATAGCACCTTTAAATTTCTTTTCAGAGCTTTATCCCGAGCTTGTTTATAAAAAACTCTATGGATTTAGAGAAAAATACATAAGAGAGCTCTTCGAGGAGGAGGAGCAGTCGACCCTTGTAATAGAAGAAGAAAGTGGGAAAACTGTCGTGGACATATTTAGAGAGGTCTATTCAGAGGAACTAGGAATTTTAGCATGTGGTCCAATCCCAATGCTGAGAAACCTTCCTCACGATTCATACGTTTCCCTTGAGAGTGTAATGGGATGTGGAATAGGAACATGCAAAAGCTGTGCCGTAAAGACAAAAGAAGGCATTAAGATGGTATGCAAGGACGGACCACTCTTTAGGAAGGAGGAGATACAATGGGAGTGGATTTAAGCGTCGAAATATTGGGACTAACATTTAAAAATCCGCTTGTGCTTGCCTCTGGACCAGCGGGATTTGGTTTTGAGCTCCAGCAATATTTAGACATCTCAAGGATAGGTGCAATAACCCTGAAAACCATTACACTGAATCCAAGAGAGGGAAATGCCCCTCCAAGACTTGTTGACACTCATGGAGGAATAATAAATTCCATAGGACTCCAAAATCCGGGCATCAAAGAGTTTGTGAGAACCATTGCTCCAAGACTTAAAAATCTTAAGACGATCAAAATTGGAAGCATTGCGGGATTTACCACAGAGGAATGGAAAATTTTGGGGGAAGAAATGGACAAAATTAAAGAGATAAAGGCGATTGAGCTCGATCTTTCGTGTCCTAACGTAGAAGGAAAGAGAATCTGGGCTAAAGACGAGGAACTTACTCAAGAAGCAATAAAGGCCGTAAGAGAATCGACGGATAGGCCAATAATAGCCAAGCTAGCCCCCGACGTTACGGATATAGTGAAGGTAGCAAAGAAAGCAGTAAATGCAGGTGCCGATGCCCTGAGCATTGGGAACACAATAGAAGCTATGAAGATAAACATAGAAACTGGACTACCTGTCCTTAAACTCAAAACCGGTGGCTTAAGCGGTCCCGCAATAAAGCCGATTACTCTTGCGAGAGTCTTTAGAGTGGCGGAAGCTTTAGAAGTCCCTATTATAGGCATCGGGGGAGTTATGAACTGGCAGGACGCTTTGGAATATGCAATGGCCGGAGCATCTCTTATTGGAATAGGAACAGCCATTATGGTAGATCCTCAAGCACCGCTTGAAATTTTGCATGGTATTGAGAGCTTTCTAAGGCAAAAAGGGATCGAGAAATTTGAGGACATAATTGGAATAGCCCATAGAGGTGGGTTCTGATGTTTATTAAGAAATATAGAAATGCGAGAGACAAGAACACGTCAATTTTAGTAGTTGGTCTTGACAGCGATCCTGAAAAAATCAAAGGATTCAAAAGTGTGACGGAGTTCAACGAGCACATCGTAAAAGAAACGGCGGATTTGGTGTGTGGGTACAAGATAAACATTGCATTCTATGAAAAATCCGGTTGGAGAGGGTATAAGGCACTTGAAGAAACGATAGAACTCATAAAAAATGAGACAGATTTGCCAATAATACTCGACGCCAAGAGGGGGGATATCGGAAACACTGCAAGAGCCTATGCCAAGGCATATTTTGATAAACTTGGTGTTGACTCGGTAACCGTTAATCCGTACATGGGGAGAGATGCCATAATACCGTTTTTGGAGAAAGGGCATACGTTTGTTCTGCTCTTAACTAGCAACGAATCGATCGGAGATGTTGAGCTTCATGTATATCACAAAGTCCTCGAGCTTACAAAGGAACTTGAAAAAAGCTATCCAGAAAGGATTGGCATAGTGGTAGGTGCAACAAGGAAAGAGTATATAGGCAAAATTTCTAATGCGAGTGGAGGCCTTTCATGGTTAATTCCCGGCATTGGAGCACAAGGGGGAAACCCAGAAGTTCTCAGAGAATTAAAAGGGAAAGACGTTGTGGTTAATGTTTCAAGATCGATTATATTTGCAGACAATGTGAGAAAGAAAGCAGAGGAGTTCAGAGAGTTGCTAGCAAGGCAGTATTTTGATTAGATATACCCAAATTTCTTTAAGATGTGCAAAATTCCTTCAGCAGCGCCTTCGCCATATGGCTTACTTGTTACGTAATCCGCTTCCTTTTTAACACTCTCTGGAGCTTGAGCCACTGCAACTCTGTAGCCAACTACTCTAAAGGCATCAAGATCGTTTTCGCCGTCTCCAATGTGAGCAACTTCCTCTGGCCTTATGCCCAAGAGCTCGCACGCTTTTCTTATCCCCTCTCCTTTATTCACATGGGGCTGTTTTACGTGTATTGCATATCCGCTGTCTACTGCCACAAGATTCAGGCCGAGCTCCCTTATGATCTCTCTAACCGCCTCAACTGGAACCGTTCTTTTTATCACAAGTCCTGCCCTTCTCTCTCCAAATTTCATTGTGTCGCTCATCTCCGCTTGAGGGTAGCGTTTTTTGAGCTCGCTCCATAAGATCATGGAATCTCCCATATCTCCAAGAAAAATCCTGTTGTTGCGTTTATCCCCTATAACGCCTCCGTCCTCAGCAATAAACGGGCCGCTTGTCCCTATTAAAATGCTCGCTGCATAAGCAAAGCATGCGCTGTTTCCTGTAACAAGCATCACAGGTAATCCAACTTCTTCCGCTTTTCTAACTGCTTCAAGGGCTTTTTCATGAAGTCTTCTATCGGGATACGTTATTGTGCCGTCAATGTCTATGGATATCGCTCTAATTTTCATTTTTCCCACCTTAGTGATCTTTCATAATCTCCCTCAAAACACTTGTGGCATAGACACCCTTAGGCAAGAAAAATCGGAAAATAAGTCCCTCTTCAAATGCCCTGTATCTAAACTTCTTAGGCTTTATTAACAGCTCTCTTCTCCCGCCAGGCTCTGCCAAAATTTTTAGATGCTTCATTTTAAATTCCTCAAGCGTTATACCTTCCTCTTCCAGCACTTCTCTCTCAATTCTGCCCATTTCTCCATCGGCAAGTCGCGAGGCGAAGCCAAAAATAGGTCCCGTAACCATTGCCTCTCCTTTTTTGATCTTTTCATTTACAAAGCGAAGGGTTCTTTCAGTAACTTTGAACGTTTTACTCCTTATAGGGAGTCCCCTTTTTACCTGACAAACAATATCTCCAGGTAGTGCTTCATTAAGAGGCAATCCTTCCTCAATTCTCCTCGAGAGCACTTTGTTAAAGAGATAAGACTGATAGGAGTGAATGAATATTCTCACTATTGGCCTTGGGAGAACTGCAAAGGCTTTTTTCCAGCTTTTTGTTTCCTTATACTTGTAAAGCATAGCCCTTTCATACCTTAAAAAGTTGGGAAACTCCTCCAAAGCTTTTTCAACATCGCCACTTTCCAAAAAGTTCCTTCTTGCTTCATCGCCAATCATATCACCTGTATATTCCCCCAAAAACTTAAACGCTGCTTCTTCAAAATTTCCCTTCAACAGAAGCTTTCCCACTTCATGATTGATAACCCTTTTCTCACCAAAGCGCTGATAGCCAAAATAATTTGGAAAGCCTCCTTTGACTTTTAACTCTGCCAAAATCTCCTTAGTACGTTCTAGAGCGGTATCAGGATTAACGTCTCTCACAGTTATTTGGAAATAATTCCCGAGAAGCATGCCAAGTTTTAGCCTTTTTCCATATCCCGCAAACTCCAATGAAATGTCCGAAATCTCTAAAGAGTCAAGACGCTTTTTTATTTCTTCCGATTCAGTGCAGATACTGATGTACTGATAAGTTACCGCATGCCTATCTTTAGTACCAGCAAACCCAATCTGCTTATAATCTATACCAATTCTCTTGGCTATTTCCTTTATAGCAGCCATTGTTTCCCAGTTCCGTTTTTTGAGGAGGTACATCAAGCACTTATTCCCTTTAAAAATGCTCTTTGGAATTTTTTCCTTCACTATAAAATCTTCTGGGTAGGTTTTAATCTTCCCTCCTATTCCAGGAGATGAGCTTAAATATTTGAAATGACTAAAAAATTCTTTATAGTCCATTTTCATCACTCACACAAGTTTTAGGTTTCCAGTAACCTTATCAACTATCTCCTCTGGTGCTGGACCAATTGCCAAACACGTTATCGTCCCCGGCGGAACTTCCGTTAAGCCTGCATCCCTTATTAATGCCGTTGGAATCCCTAGATTCTCTGCTTGAGCCTTTAGCTCAAAAAGCTCTCTTTCGCTTTCTGCTTTCACGACAACTTTCTTCTGTCCCTCGTTGAACCAAGCTTTAAACCATTCTGGCTTTTCTTTGTAAGCTTTAAAAGCTGCTGTAACTGCTCCATGAGCCACTTGAACTGCTAATTTGCCCTTACTGAGCTTCAAATCTGACCTAACTACCATAACTTGCTTATACTTGAACATCTCTCATCCCAAGAATAACAAACAAAAAGGATATATAAAGGTTTAAGAAAAAGAGGTTCAAGTTTGTGTCTCTTCAACAGCCTTTTCTTCGATTTTTAATGTCTCCTCTTTCTTTGGAAGCCCTCCGGGTCTCCTCTTCCTCCTTCCAAGCTCCTTAAGGGCTTTCTCGTATTTTGATTTCAGATCCATATAGTTGTACGCCAAGACCGCTGAAGTTATAAGGAACAAGATAGCTAAGATTGGCCACCAGTTGATGCCTTTTTCTGATGGTGGCAGATAGGAAATGGTTATGTTATTGAGCTTCTCCGCAAGCACTTCCCTTGTTTTGTTGTCCAACTTTGCTAACGTTGAGTTTACGTATTGTGGAAGCTCTTCGGGAGAGGGGTAAACCTTTACTTCCTTGATCTCCACTGCCGGCGGAAGGGAATTAACTACCACAAGGTTTCCAAAGTTCTCTTCATGCCACTTGCCAAGTGGGTCTTGGTAAACTAGCATTGCACTTATTATGGCATTATCTGGCTTTAAGATTGCATACTCACTTTCTAAAGTTTTGGTTTCTCCGGCTTTAAGATCTCCAACAAAGAGCTCTGTCTCCCCATCGAGGCTATCCGGGAGAAGTAATTTAATCGTAGCATTTTTTATGAATTCGTATTTTGCGTCTTTACCTTCGGCAGAGACTGTAAACTTAAGCTTGACGGTCTTTTCTTGTGTGTGGACATAGGTGCTCCACGTTCCGTTGAAGGCTTCTCCACTCAAAGAGAGTTTTGGCAAGCCATAAACGATGATCTGATTGATTGTATTTGATTTTACGACCTTCTTTTCTCCTGCTTCATTGTAATAAGTTACAACTGCTGGTTCAAGTTTATAGGTGCCTATTTGTGTTGGATTTAATGCATACACTAACACTGGCATTTCAGTAAAGGAGTCGAGGGTTTTAAGATTCCAACTTCCAACGTTACTTTTAAGTTCAAACCCACTAGGAATCGGGGCAACAACTTTAACATCAAAAGCTTTTCCTCTACCTTGGTTTTTTACGTTAATGAAAACTATTATCTCATCCCCATCTAAGAGCACCTTATTTGTATTAATACTTAGTTCTATTTTTATATCTGCTTCTCTAATAAGTGATGGAATCTCAAATCCTTGGGGTGCATATATTCTTAGTTGTATTCGTTTGTATTCCAAATCAACAGTATTTGGAGGAATTTCTATTCTTAAAGGTACTTCAGAAACTTGATAACTTGCTCCCTCTCTTACTCTAAATGTCTTTATCGGTTTGTTGTTCTTATCAAACAAAGAGAAGCTTGAATAATAGCCTACAGAATTGAGCCTCAGTTTATACATTGCTGTACCGTTGCTGTTTATTGTGAGAATTTCTCCTTCATACAATATATCATTATAAACAAGTTCTGTAGCTTCTTGAGCTGTCTCTGAAGGAGTAGTTACTGCTCCAGCAGACTTGACTTTAAGTGTAAGTGCTGGATATTTGGGGAAGTAGAGTTTCAAATCGGCTTCATCTGCATCCTTAATCTTAGTAACCTCTACCTTTACAAAATCTCTATAGGTATAATCACCTGCCTTTGCGTCAAATGTCTCATAGTCACCCTCATTTATTGTTGCACTCTTTTTAGTTCCATCTGGTAACGTCACTTCTACTTTTACTTTGTTACTGCTGTTATCAACAGTAACCAGCTTAATCTTGGTGGAATATTGGGGAAAACTCTCCAAATCACCCTCTTTCATTGAAGTTAATGTTTCCTCCTCAGTTAAAGGACTTCCCAGATTTACATACAATTTTTGAGTTGAAGTAACATAGTAGGCCTGAATCCAAAATAAAACGTTTGAATTCTCACATTCATCTCCTGATTTAAGCCACTGATTGTCATCCTCAATTCTGCATACTTTTGTACCACTAGAAACAGTTTTTGGATTTATCACTCCGCTTACAGTGTAAGTCATGAAACCGTCTCCGTACTCTATGTTTATTTCATATGTACCCCAGATTATAGTCCCTTGCTTTCCAGAAATTTCAATCCCACTGATTCTGGCATTGTCTATTGCAGCTAAAGACAAAGGAACCTGAAGTACTGACCCAATTAATATCGCAATTAAGATCAAAGTTAACTTTCTCATCATTTCCTCCTCCAGCAAATTGTTTCCTAAAATCATAAAAAGATAAAATGATATAAAGCTCTTATGGTTCTAACCTTCTTCTGTCCCTTGGGAATAGTATAACTTCTCGGATATTGCTCAAGTTAAGCATCTGCTTGAGCAACCTCTCTGCCCCGAGACCAAATCCTCCATGAGGCGGCATACCGTAGCGGAATGCTTTAAGATAGAACTCAAAGCTTTCCACATTCAAGCCTTTCTCGGCAATTTGAGCCTTTAATTTTTCATAGCGGTGTTCTCTCTGACCTCCAGAGGTTATCTCCACACCCCTATACTCCAGGTCAAATGCTCTTGAGATTTCGGGCTTATCATCATACTTCATTATGTAGAAGGGCTTTGCTTCACTCGGGTATTGGTAGATAAAGTAGAGATCCTCATCATAGGTCTCTTTGATGTATTGCCCCAGCAGCTTCTCTCCTTCTGTATCAATGTCCTCTCCCCAGGGGATCTCTTTTCCAAGGTCTTTAAGTATTTCAAGGGCTTGCGTATATGTAATCCTTCTAAAGGGAAGCTTTGGTTCTTCAAGCTCAAAGTTTAGAATCTTGAGCTCCTTTTCATTGTGTTCTCTAACGTAATTAATCGCATAGGCAACGAGTCTCTCAAGGAGCTGCATAACTTCCTCTTCATTCTCTATGAAGGCCATTTCAGCATCAATACTCCAAGCTTCATTTAAGTGCCTGGTTGTGTTATGTTCCTCTGCTCTGAAGATAGGGGCTATCTCAAACACTCTGTCTAGTCCGGAGGCCATCATGATTTGCTTATAAAGCTGGGGAGATTGGGCTAAAAATGCATCTCTTTCAAAATACTTCATGGGAAAGAGCTCCGTGCCACCTTCTGTGGCGGTGGCTATTATTTTGGGTGTGTGAATCTCAATGAACCCTTCTTGATAAAAGAAGTCCCTTACTGCCCTAAAAACACTTGAGCGTATTTTGAATATTGCCATGACTTCAGGCTTTCTTAGATCAATAAATCTGTTGTCGAGCCTTGTATCAAGCTCGGCCTTAACCTTGCCCGTAGGGTCTAAAGGAAGGGGAGACTCAGCTTTTGCTAGGATTTCAATCTTCTCTGGAATAACTTCAAACCCAAGTTTGGCCTTAGGGGTAAAGTTGACAACGCCTTCAACAGCCACTACATCCTCACTGTTAAGCTTTGGGATAAGGGTAAAAATGTCCTTATTAACCTTCTTTTTTGGAGCTGTAACTTGAACTATGCCCTCTCTGTCCCTCAACCAAAGAAACTTTATTCCACCGAGATCCTTGACTTCATAAACCCATCCCGCAACTTTCACTTTCTTCCCGTGTAACTCCTCGGTTATTTGGCTCGAATAATGGGTTCGGTACATGCTTAAACCTCCAAAAATTAGAAATCAGATGAAGGATATCTTAACATCAGTACCGGCTATTTTTGAAAGGATATTCTCCAAAATCTCCTGTCTTTCGGGAAGCTTTTGCTTGTCCCTCCTTATCACAAGCACTTTGTAATACTGCCCCTGTGGAGCATAGACGACGTTAACTCCAAAGACTCCCGCAGGATATAAAAGGTCTGTGGCAAGTTTCTTGAGGTCATCGGTGCCTTTAATTTCCCTGCCTTCAATTACTCTAACTCTCTTTCCGAGTTCCCTCATGAGAAGCTTGATATTTTTACCGCCCTTCCCTATGACAAGAGGAACGTTTCCTTCTCCGACCATTATTACTACCAAATCCCCGGCCTCAACAGCTTTTTTAAACTCAACGTCAGCATCGCCCAAGAGTTTGTAGAGCATCCTTGAAATCTTAACATCAAGTTCAGAAATCAACCCCTCTTGAAGTTTCTTTTCATCTGCCGGGCACAAAATGTCCTCCGTTTTTAAACACACCTCACAGATTGGCGCTTTCATCAGCTCACCTCCCAGTTATTTGCAAAAATGAACATAAGCTAACACTCTTTTGCAGATGTTATTTAAAAACCTTATCCCATTAACAAAAGAGTCAAAATTAAGAAAACCCAAGCCGAATATTAGCCCCTAAAGCTCCCCTTCGATCTCCTTAAGGAGCCTTTCAATAAACTCTTCCACAAATTTGTGCCGCTCTTCAGCTAATTTCTTTGCGGTTTTTGTATACATTAAATCCTTAAGCTTTAGTATTTTCTCTTCAAAGTGCTTTATGGAAGTTTCTATATCCCTTCCGTGCTCTCCTGAATACATGAAAACCCTCGCAACCCCTATAGCTCCTATTGCGTCAAGCTTATCCGCATCACTGAGGATTTTTGCTTCAAGCGTTTTGGGCTCTGGGGGCCTTGAGAACCTATGTGCCTCAATTGCGTGAACAACTTCATCAACTTTCGGGTATTTAAGGGACGTTAAAAACCTGCGAGCAATCTTTGCGCTTTCCTTAGCGTGGTCTTCAACAATTCCTTTATCCTCCAGAGGCCTGGCAACGTCGTGAAGCAGAGCAGCTAAAGCCAAAACTTCCAGATCTGCTCCCTCTGCTTTACCAATATGCAAGCAGAGGTTGAAGACCCTTTTCACGTGAGAAAATCCATGTGTTCCCTCTCGCTCAAAGAAGTTCCTAGCTAATCCTTCGGCCTTTTTGATTAGTTCTATACTCTCTTTGTCTTTTATGTATTCCTCAAGCTTCATGTCTTTCACCCGATTTTATTCTCAACAATTGAATTAAGCAGAATTAAAAAGCTTTTGTGAACTTCAAGAGGGATGCCGTCAACACTGAGCTCGGGTTTCTTAGTAACTCCATCTATAATCCCCGAAGAAATCAAAGTCCTCAAAATCTTTTCTTCCTCCTTCTCCCAACCAGCTATCATGTTTTTCCCAAGCTCAATAGATGCCTGAGCGATTAACCCATAAGCTCCCCAGTTAGACACTGCAGAAAGAACTAAAGAATCAACTTCAATAACGCTGCCTATCTTCTCTCCAAATTTTATGTGCTTGCAGACTAAATCCCTTATATTCCCCATCCCTATTTCATTTCCTCCGTCCCCGATTCCAATTGTGGGAATGCCAAGCTCTTTAGCTTTTAAGAATAGCTCATCAAAAGGAGGCACATCTATTTCCAAAGCACTCATTGAGTAGTACTTTCCATCCTTGGCTCTTCCCGGGGTTTCAACACTTATCAAAAGGGAATAATCCTCAATGGTAGGATTCTTTGCAAAATTAACTTTAAAATCTCTAAGAGCTCCTTGAATCTTTTTACATGTCAATATCTCAGCTTTTCCCCCTAACTTTTCAACAGTTCTGTAAATTGCTAAAGCTCCTGGTGGACCATCCGTTTCAGCTATCTGCATTGGTGGAATTGGGAAACATGAAACAACCAAAACTCTGTCGAGATTTTCTAAAAATAAGGAAGTAGCTTCTCTCAAAAAATCAAAGTTATCCCTGCGATATTCGAGATAAAGCTTTAAGATGTTTCTCCCATAGATGTCGGTGTTTATTAGATGCCCTATCATCTTTCATTCCTCGATTTCATACGCTATGATTTTGACTTTTTTGCCTTTTATTGCCTCTTTGAGGAGCCACCACAGTTCAGTTGGAGATTCCTGCCTATGGGTTAACTTATCACCGTTCTCAAGTTCTACAATTTTTTCTCTATATTTTACAAAAATTCCCTCTTTATTGAATATCTCCTTCATCCTAAACCCCCCAAGATTTTTCTCAGTTGATGAAGGCTCCTAATTTCAAAGTCTGCAAAGTTATAATCCTCCAACCCTTCCCTATTGATCCATATTGCAAGCATTCCAACATTTTTTGCTCCGTAGACATCTTGATGCAGATTATCTCCAATCATCATGGCATTTTTAGGCTCTACATTTAATTTTTCACAAGCATATAAAAATATTTTAGGGTCAGGCTTTACAGTTTTTACATCTTCCCTTGTCACAATTACATCAAAGTACTTATCAAGCTTTGCTATCCTTAGTTTTAGCTTCTGATACTCTGGACCACTTGTTATTACACCGAGCTTATATCCTTCCTCTCTTAGCCATTCCAAAGTCGGCTTCACATCAGGAAAAACGCGGATCTTGTGGGGATATGCCTTCAAGAGTTCCTCGTATTTAAAATTCAAGCCAAAACTTTCGAAAAAGAAGTTCCAGTCATGCCATTCATACGTATCCCGTTTCTCAGAGAGCTCTCTGAGGAATTTTAACCTAGCATCCCCTCTAGAAATCCCTAACTTCTTTGAGAGCCTTTCATAAACTTGGGGGAGAAATAGCATCACAAGTGGTCTTTCACTTAAAAGGGTTTCATCTATGTCAAAGAATATTGCATCCATTTTACCACCTCTTAACTAGAAGTGAGAGGATTTCCACTTGCTCTTCTAAACCCTCCTCCATTTTTATCCCCCATATTATGTCTTTCTCTTTTAAGAGACCTTGAAATGTGTTGAGTATCTTGTGAGCATAACTCAGAGGGACTTTCTCACCCACTAAAATGTTTACCAAGCCTCTATCCCATATTCCCCAATGCCAGTCGAAATCAACCTTCTTTAAAAGACGGAGTATGCCTATGTTGTTTCCCTTTATCATATTAAAGAAATCGGCGTAGTCAACATTCACAAGCATTTGATTTTCTAGGTAGTAGTAGAGCCTAGTGAACATCAATCCAATATTTTTTGCTGTCATTTGAAATGCGGATCCAAGCGAAGAGGATGTGTATTCATCTAGGAATTCCCACAATGAGTCATAAAATACTGTATCAAACTCCTCTGCCCATTGGGGCTTTTCTTCATTAACAAGCTCCTTCTGAGGAGTAAGGACATAAGCCAACTTAAGGGGTTTTCGTGGTACATATTCAAGAATGACCTGCATTATTTCGATATTTATTGGTTTATTTTCAAGTATAAACCACAAAATTGCATCGTCTGGGACATTCCAGAACAAATTCTTAAGGTTTTGACGAAAAGACGCTTTTCCAAGTAGATAATATGTCGGATTTATCACGATCTTTGGAGTCCCTTCTATATCGATGTTTTGAACAACTTTGCCTCCATTATTCCCAATCCCAACAAAAATATGGGGAAAAGAAGCCATGTGTATCACTCTAAGGTTGCATGTTTTCTCTTCATGTCTTTTTCGGTTTTTTTGGAATGTCGCCATTAGTAGTGCTATGACACCATCCAAGAATAGCATTGTTGAGTCTTCAAACAGCGTTCCCATTGGGGCGATCCACTTGTATTCGGTGAGCATTTGCCTTGCAATATAATCTGTTGGAATGTCCGTTTTTGTCCTACCTGGGATTTCCACTACAACATCGGCGAGCTTTCCAAGGGTTGAGTCTTTATAGGAGGTTATTGCAACGACTTTTCCACCCTGCTTCTTTGCGATTTCAGCTGCATCCACTATAGTTCTTGTTTCACCACTTCCGCTGATAGCGATTAACAAATCACCTTCTTCAAAAGCAGGAGTAATTGTTTCACCAACCACGTAGACGTTAAAGTCAAGGTGCATCAAGCGCATTGCAAAGGCCTTCCCAACCAAACCGCTCCTCCCGGCACCGTAGATGAAGATTTTATTAGCACCTATCATGGCATCTATCATTCCCCTAACTTGTTCGAGCTTTAAGGAATCAGCGACCATGTTTATGTGTTCGGTAATATCCCTGATCGCTTTTCTTATGGTAACCATGTACTCTCCCCAGAATAGATCAAGTATTTTTCGAGTGACTTCTTCGGGATCCTTTGCCTTTGTTATTGCCCCACCAACGATGATAATAGTGGCTCCTGCCTCAATAACCTTTGGGATTGTCTCTAGATTTAAGCCACCAGCCACAGCAACTGGGACTTTTACAGCCTTTACAACTTTTTCTAAATCTTCCAGAGGGTTTTTCCCTTGAGCTTGCTCGTCTATCCCAGTGTGAACTAAAATGTAGTGCACACCCATTTTTTCAAGTTCTTTAGCTCTTTTTACCTTATCTTTAACCCCGATTAAATCAACCATTACCTTTATCCCATACTTTCTTGCAACCATCACAGCATCTTTTATCGTCTTGTCATCTGCAACTCCAAGTATTGAGACCACATCAGCCCCATGTCTTGCTGCCATTTCAACTTCAAGAGCACCAGTATCCATTGTTTTTAAATCTGCCACAATTTTTCTATCCGGGAATCTTCTTTTCATCAGCTCTACAGCCCTCATGCCTTCCTTCTTTATTAAAGGAGTTCCCACTTCAAGCCAATGAGCTCCACCACGAGCAGCTTTCTCTGCTATAGAAATCGCTTGCTCGATATCAGTCAGATCAAGCGCTACCTGCAGGATCATCTTGACTTACCTCCCAATGATCTTCAAATTAACATCAAATTGGGTGCTTTTAACTTTAACTCCCCTGCAATCAAAGGCTAATCAGCTATAAATTTAAAAGGGATAAGTCGGAAATAGCTCCGGGGAAAGAAATGGTTACATTTATCCCTTTCGGAGAGAAACCCAATAAAGACGGGGTTATGTACACTATAAACTTGCTAAAAAAGAACAAATTAATAGAGGAGTTTATGATTGTTGAATCGAATAATGTAGAGCTCCTCGCAGACAGAGTACCCCTGGATAAATGCTACATTATTGGGGAGCATTTGGCAACGTATGGGGTAATCAAAAGGATAAAGCCTCCCTCTATAATAAGTATCGATGCTCATACTGACTTAATGCATGACTACCTTGATCATGGTTCGTGGCTCGCTTATGCGTTGGAAGAAAAAGTGGTGAACAGAGCAGCGGTGGTTGGATCTGTATTAATGATACCCACCACTGAGGGGACGAGTTTATGGACGAGAAGAGTTAAAATCTTTCCTGCACTTCCAAGAACCAGAAAAATAAGGGGAAAATGGAAAGCATACAAAAGCCTAAAAATCTCTCCAACAGAGGAGATAATTGCCGATATGCGGAAATATCTTGGGGAGGAGGTATATCTAACGGTTGATATGGACGTTTTAAAGCCCGAATATAAAATTGCTAGATTTCAGCATGGGGAGCTTACCCTAGAGGAGCTGTTAGAGCTCATAGACGAAATCAAGAAAAACTTCAAAATAATAGCATGCGACATAGCGGAAATCTCAGATAGGATAAAAAGGTCAAAACTCGGAAAGAAAGCTTTAATTGAAGTCTATACAGCGCTTATGGGTGAGTAAGATGGCGCTAAGTGATAAGGAGATTAGAGAGATAATAACTCCCCTCCTCTTGTCCGGAGCAAAGATGCTTGACAAGCACTGTCCAAGATGCGGTTCTCCTCTCTTTGAACTGAACGGAAAGGTTTTTTGTCCGATTTGTGAGCATAGAAAAAAGGAGGAAAGAGTCGAACTAAAGAGTATCGAAGAGAGCCTTATAGAAAAACTAAGACTATTGGCAAACCAGCTCCCGGATGATATAGAGGAGTTAAAAAAGCACCTGGAAGTTATGAGAATGATAGTGGAACTGCTGGAAAAATATAAGAAAATGGAGGAGATAAAATGAAACATTTGAGGATTTTGAATACCTTAACAAGGGAAATGACAACAGAAGAAATTGCAAAAGAAAGTGGTTTGAGTCTAGCTGAGACCAGAAGATTCTTGCTTAGACTTCTGGAGCAGGGAAAGATAGAAAGCATCGAAAGAGACGGAAAAGTCTTTTGGAAGTTGAAAGAAAAAAGCAAGGAAGAGGAAGAATTTAAATATGTTTAAGCTTTCTCTGCTTTTTCCCAATATTCATTGAACTTTCCTTTAAAGAGCTCGACTACTCTAAAGTCCTTTATCCACACTTGGGTCTCGTAGTTGAAATATCTAGCAGCCAAGTCCTCTAAAGCAAAGAACACTTCCTCGTCACAAATTAGCATGGGGAGCTCTATTTTGTCAAGTACTTTAAGCTCAAGCTTTCCTTCTTTGTAGTAGTCCATTATCTTTGATGTCTCAATTCTTGGGAGAACTTGTTTGGACACTATTATTTTTGCATTAACTCCCCTATCGACGGCCTTTGCTATTTCTTCATCGAGGTTCGCTGCAATGTAACCATTGTCTGCCAGCAGTATTTCCTTTTCAACTTCTTCAAACATTTCTTGAGTCTTGAGGGTCGAGTTCCTAATACCTCTGACCACCCAGACTCTTTCTACTCCGTATTTAGGAACCTCTGTTTCTATTAACGGTGTCATGAGTTCTAATAGTTCCTCCTTGGCCTTCTTCTTAGCTTCGAGTTCCTCTTTTACTCTGACCTGCCAGTCTTCAATAAACTTTTCAAGAACGTTTTTGGGGTGCACTGGTCTGTACTTGTTGGCTTTTCCGGGCTGGCTTAATGCAAACCCCTTCTTTTCCAAACTCCTCAAAACGTCGTAAGTTCTTGGAGCTGGTACTTCGGAAACACTTGCAAGCTCTGCGGGTGTAAGAACTCCGAAGCCAACTAGTGCAACATATGCCCTAGCCTCATATAAATTCAACTCAAAGTGTTCTTGCAAAAGTTCTACCATTCTTTCTTTCACCATTTTTAATCACCTCTTCTATTTGTAAAATAGCCAAAGACCTATATAAATTTTTTCTTATCGATTTTAGTTGCACTTTTTCTAATTGTAATTTTATTTTGACTGCATAAATATGCAGTTCTGTTACTATTAAAATGGTTAAAAAATACACAACAAAACATGTAACATACATTTACACATACTCTTGTCACAGAAGCTTGAGATTAAACAAAGTGAACACTTTATAGAGTCTTCACGATACTGTTAGGATAACTGGGGTATCACCTCCTGAAGCCATTCAGTAACATCACCCGGAGGTCCACCAAACCTAGAATGAATTCTGACAAAATTATACCAAAAAGCAAACAGAAAAACAAACCTATGAACTCTTTTCCAG
>NZ_JAMXLV010000014.1 GCF_024054535.1 Thermococcus alcaliphilus
GATTTTGTTTCGGCGAAAAGGTTTTAAGGCTGAAACCATCCAGTGAATAATGGTTTCAGCTTGCATGTTTCCCCCCTTTCTTTTTCTGTGGTAGTGTCTGGGATTTAAACCTGACGCCTCACTGCTTATCCTGACAGTATCTTAGAGATTGTAATGATAATGATATTACATTAACTTTATAAGATTCGAACTCATTAGTATTCAATACCGAACTTGAGGTGATAGCCATGAGTGAGGAGTTAGTTTTCAAAGTTTTAAAAGAAGCAGGAAGACCTTTAAAGAGCGCTGAAATAGCAGAATTAGCCGGAATTGACAAGAAAGAAGTAGATAAAGTCATTAAAAAGCTCAAAAAGGAAGGGAAGATAATTTCTCCGAAGAGATGTTACTACGCTCCTGCTGAGTGATTTCCGCTTATTTTATTAACCCCTAAAACTTTTACATTTTTGGTGGGTGAAAATGGAGGAAATGCTCAAGCTGGCGAGTCAATTTTACGAGGACGAATACAAAGATTCAGTTCTCTATGCTTCTTTGAGTAGAGGGGAAAAAGATCCAAAGCTGAAAGAAGAATTTTTAAGGTTATCTCACATGGAATCAAATCACGCAAAATTCTGGCACGACTTTTTGGCCAAAAGGGGCAAAAAACCTGAGAAAATAAAAATAGGCAGGCTCAGTTTCTTTTCTGTAAAACTGCTTAGAAAGCTTTTAGGTCCTGGAACTGTTGTTTCCCTGCTTGAGATGGGAGAAAACTCGGCTATTCAAAAGTATTTCAGCTTTCTGACAAAATACAAGCTTAGCGATGAAGAGAGGGAGGCAATTTCTAAAATAATCTTAGATGAACTTGAGCATGAGCGCTTTTTCTATGAGAGCAAGAAGCGCTTTCATGTAGAAAACATAAGGGATTTTGTCCTTGGAATGAACGATGGTCTCGTAGAGCTTTTGGGGGCAGTTACGGGACTTTCGGCAGTTTACATCCACAATCCGAAAATAGTAGGGATTAGCGGCTTGATAGTTGGAGTCGCGGGAGCACTTTCAATGGGGATAGGGGCGTTTATATCCGTCAGGTCTCAGAGGCAGGTGAATGAGAGTGTAAAACAGAGAATGGAAGTGCTTTTCAAAGTTTCTCCGAAGAGAGCAAAGGAAGAGCTTATAGAGAGGCTTTTGGAGAGCGGTATGCCAGAGGAGGTTGCTAAAGAAGTTGCGGAAAAGCTCTCTTCCAATGAAAACGCAATGATAAATCTTCTTGTGCAAGAAAGCAATGAAAATGAACTCCGTTCGGCCCTCTATACTGGTCTGGCTTACTTAACTGGGGTGGCTTTTCCAGTATTACCGTATTTTGTTGCCTCTTCCTCGTTATTGGCTCTACCTTTCTCAATCCTCTTGGCTGGAACTGCTTTGGCCATGGTTGCCAGCGTAATCTCCATACTTTCGGGAATTTCAATAAGGAAGAAAGTATTTGAAATGGTCTCCACTGGATTGGGGGCAGCTTTCCTGAGCTACCTTTTTGGAAGGTTAATGGAAAGCCTTTTCCACATTTCGGCACTTTGAGCGTGAGTTTTCTGGTATTTCTTCTTATTTTTCTCCTAGTTGGGCTCTCAGGCTTCTTTTGGTAGCATCGCAAACTTTATAAATTAGGGAAGGATTTAGTGTTATTGACGGGGGCGTGGTGTAGCCTGGTCCATCATCGCGGGCTCCAGAGGTGTGAAGACGAGCGGGTTTGCTGATTTGGGGATGAGCCTTTGGAGCTCTGACCCGGAGAAACCCGCGGACCGGGGTTCAAATCCCCGCGCCCCCACCAATTTGTTCTGGTAGAATTAGCGTTTAAAAATAAAAAACGATTTTGCAGGCTCATTTCTTGCTACTTCATCATAAAAATCAGAAAGGAGAACGGCAATCATCGCCTGCTTTAGGGTTCTTCTTTCACGGTAACGAAGGAGACCATAGTTACGGTTTGTCCAACGCCCTTTATTTCTCTAAGCTTATCAATCACAACTTTTCCAATGTCTTCAGCCGAAGGGGCCCTAACCTTTATCAGGAGATCCCATTCTCCAGCGATTATGTGAACTTCATAAACTTCTTCAATTTGGGCGATCCTTTTGGCAACTTCCCTTTGCGTTAGTCCTGAATCGGGTTCATACCTGGCAAGGATGAATGCTGTAGTTCCTAGATTGAGCTTCTTGTAATTGGGTTTGATAGTGAACTTCTCTATGATGCCCTCGCTTACGAGCTTTTTTATCCTGTAGTGAACAGTTGTCCTTGGGATGCCCAGCTTTTTGCTTAAGCTAGCTATGTTCTCCCTCGAATTCTCCTTAAGCTCTTTTAACAGTTTTAAATCAATTGTATCTAGTACTTCACCCATACAAATCCCCCATAATTGTCAAATTTTCAATAAAATGTCAGTTTTTATTGTCATTCAATCCTTTTTAAGATTTTCTTTTAGCCATCGTGTAAACTCCCTTAGGGCTAGTCCTCTGTGAGAGATTTTGTTTTTTTCTTCTATTTCCATCTCGGCAAACGTCTTGTCATAGCCTTCCGGCATGAATATTGGGTCGAACCCAAATCCCTTACTGCCGCGTTTCTCGTTAATTATTTTTCCGTGCACAACTCCCGTAAATATGTGAAGCTCCCCATCGTAATACCCTATCACGCTTTTGAAGTATGCTCTTCTGTCTTTAATTCCCTCCATGAGCTTGAGAATTCCTTCGTTTCCCAGGGTTTTGTAAACGTAAGCTGAGTAAACTCCTGGAAATCCCTTTAAACTCTCAATAAAAAGACCGGAGTCATCTATGAAGAACGGTTCGGTTATGTGTTCTTTTAACCACTCTACTCCAAAAGCGACAACATCTTCTAGGGTGTTTGCCTGTATCTCAGGATATTTTATACTCTTCTGCACAACCTCTACACCCAGAGGGGAAAGGTATTTTCTAACCTCTTCGACTTTTCCCTTATTGGATGTTACAAACACTAGTCGCATTGTTTTCACCTAAAGAAAAAAGAGGTGAAGTATTAAAAAGCTAATCTATAGTATAGCCAATTTTTTCGACAAGTTCCCTTCTCTCTTTCTTCTGTTCGTTGGTCTCAATTCTAGTTGCGGCTTTTCCATCTACTATTCCGAGAACAGAGCGTCCAAGTTCTGTTTCGGCCACTATAACCTGCATGGGGTTTTCACTCGCACCGTAGACCATAGCCACTGCCGGGTGGTTTTTTATGGTGTTAAGCACGTTTATTGGGAAGGCGTTTTTCATAAGGATTACAAAAACATGACCTGCTCCAATCTTTAAAGCATTTTTTGCGGCCAATTCTTCGAGTTCTCTATCGTTCCCGGTGTACCTTGTTAGTTGTGGCTTCGCCTCGTTCATAGCAACCCCAAACTTTATTCCGGGAACCGCTGTGAGAAGAGCCCTAGCTAAGTCGTCAACGGTGAAGATTGAGAAGTTCCCCTGACCGATGATGCATTCTACCCCCTCTGGTTTTTCTACCTCTACAACCTCTATTTTGACCATTTCCATCACCATCTACTACTTAATTTTTCATACATAAAACTTTTTTGGACATTATATCCTAGGGGGTAGTCCAGTGGGCAGTATTCCAACCCCGTTATATCTCCGGAGGCATAGTATTCCAGTGCTCTGCAATCATGGCATGTGGAGCTAAATGGACAGAGTTTGCAGCTTTCTATGTCTTCCTTTCTCAGTTTCCAGAATCTTTTCAATCTGCGTTTCCTGAGTATCTGCTTTAGGCTTAGTTCTTTTACGCTCCCTACTACAAAATTCCGCAAAAGAGGGCAGGGAAGAGCGAATCCTTCCGCGGTTATAGCCAGAGTGCCGCTCAAACACGGATGGAATTCATTATGAGCTTTGAATGTCCTCTTAGCATCCATTAAATCGAAATCAACTTTTCTCAGTGAGCCCGGAAAAAGTACATCAAGGTATACCTCACCAGGAAACGAAAAATCTGCAATATTTCCAATTTCGTCTCCTTTAATCATGAGAAGTACAGCATACGCTCCCTCTATGCTTTGAAGCCTTTTTATATTTTTGTGAGAATATCTAGCTTCTACAATAGGCTTAACATTTGTTGGGAAGGATATCTTCTCGAAGTCTTCAAGTCTAACAACGGGATAGACATTCTCAATTGGAAGCGTTGCAGAAAAGCGAGAAAGCTCTTCCAGAAGAGATAAGTCGTCATAATTTGTCAGGTAAAGGTCTTTGCCAGAAATCGTTGAGAACTCCCTTATTACCTCTTTTATCCGCTCAAGCTCTAGGGGAGCATCTCGAAGAATGAACTTATTGTTGCCAATGCATCCTATTGATCGTGGTATTCCTTCCACTTCCGAAAACTCCCCTTTTCCTGAGCCGAGTTGCAGTATAAGTCTTTCGAGCTTTCCATTGTGTTCTCTTTCCACCCATGGTGGTTTTGCTAAGGTAACGATGGAGCTTTTACTAAGGCTCAAAACATCGTTACCACTTATCTCCATTTAATCACCGCTAACTACACAATGAGAAGCTTTATTAATTTTACTATTTATTGTTGTTTTTAAATTATGATTAATAATAGTTAAAAAGGAGCTTTAATGTACCTTTTTGTCGGGTATTGCTTTTTCTCCTTCAATCCAAAACACACCTTCATCGGTCACTTCTTTCTTCCATATTGGAACCCTCTTTTTTACTTCATCTACAGCCCAAATACAGGCCTCAAAAGCTTCTTTTCTGTGCTTCCCAGCAGCTACTATGAGAATTGTGTTCTCTCCCACTTCAAGCTCGCCATAACGGTGCCATATAACCATATCTAATATTGGGAATTTTTTCAGGGCCTCCTCTCGAATTCTCTTCATCTCTTCTATCGCCATTTCTTCATAGGCCTCATAAATGAGCTTTTTAACTCTCCTGCCGTGGCTCTCGTTTCTAACTTTTCCGAGAAATATCGCGATTCCTCCACTTTTTGGAGACGAAACAAGCCCAACGGCTTCGGCAATGTCAAAATCCTCGGGTTTTTTAAAGAGTCTAATCTTCAAGCTCGATCACCTCAAAGGAATTGTGCATTAGATCAACAATGAGTAGTTTGTTTGCCAAGACTTCTCCTTTGCCAGTCAACAGCTTTATAACCTCTGCCGCTTGTATGGTTCCTATAACTCCCGCTGTTGCCCCCAAAATCGGGAACTTTTCTTTCTTCTTTGGTGGCACTGGGAAGATTTCTTTAAGACTCTTTGTCTTTCCGGGAATGATAGTGGTTACCTGCCCGTAAAGGCTCTCAACGGCTCCGTGAACAAGGGGAATTTCCCTTTTATGGGCAAACTCATCCAGAAGGTACCTCGTCTCGAAGTTGTCTAGGCAATCAACAATAACATCAACGTCTCTAAGAACCTCTTCTATGTTCTCCCTCGTTAGCTTTCCAACAAAGGTTTCTATCTTTATATCCGAGTTAAAGCGCTCAAGCTTCCATTTAGCTGATATTGGCTTCGGGTTCTTTTCCAAGTCCTCTTCCCAGTGAAGAATCTGCCTGTTTAAATTGCTCAGTTCTGGGAGTTGTTCATCTATGAGCAAGAGGTTTACTCCCGCAGCTGCCAAATAATAAGCGACGGGGCTTCCAAGTCCTCCTACACCTACAACGGCCACTTTGCTTTTCTTGAGCTTCTCTTGCCCTTCAACCCCGAAAATCCTAATCTGTCTGTCGTATCTTTCCAGCTCCTTCTCCGTCAGCATATCATCCACCACTCGTGGGCGGGAATAAAGCTACAATGTCACCATCTTTTAATTCCTCATCGAAAGAAGCGTATCTGCCGTTCCTTGAGATGTTCACATCTGCGCTATCATCGTAGTCTTCACCAAAAATTTCCTCCTTAAACTCAGGATGGAGTTCTTTTATCTTCTCAACAAGGTCTCTTATCTTACTTCCCTCTGGAAGATCAATTTCCTCCTCTCCTGTTCCAGCTAGCTCCCTAAAGCGGGCAAAATACCTCACTTTCACCTTCATCTTCTCACCATCTAAAATTACTGGGTGTGTTTTATAAAAGGTTTGTCATAAAATAAAAGTGATTACCAAGGAACGCTTTTCCACTTTAGCTTATACGCCAAAACATTGGCTCCCCAATGGATGAACGGAGTTACAAGGAGAAGAAATAATACCTGTCCAGTCGTGAGAGTCTTTATTGGATAAGCTAAAACTAGTGCAGAAACTAAAAAGCCCCATTGGTCGAGACCAACTGCCGGATAACCTCTTTCCATACCTATTCTTCTCTTAACAAAGCTCCCGATCAGGTCTCCGAGAAGAGCTCCAAAGGAGAGCGCAAAAGCAAGTTTTAAGGCAATCGAAAACGAGCCATAAAAATCGGGCTTGATTTGATATTGAATAATCCCTATTAAAACTCCCGTAAAAAGTCCTCCGAAAAAGCCCCTCCAGGTTTTCCCATCACCAAGAATTCTCTTTCCATCGACAAAACTCTTTCCAAAGTCCATTGGTGTTTTGCCTTTGAAGATCACTGGGGAGGCATTTGCAAAATACGCTGGGAGAATGTACCACAAAGCTTCGAGCAGTTCATTCATTTAACCACCGCCCTAATTAACTTGGGCTTGTTTTTAAGGGTTTTCACTATTTAGCTTTTCTTCGAGACACTCTAAAAGGGCTTTCAGAACTTGCTCATCCTCATTTTTCAGGAAGATGTTTATGATCTTTTCTGCAATGGCATTTCTCTGAAGAGCAAATTCTATTCTCTGCCTTATTTTCTCTGCTTCTTCGCTTTTATCGTTTTCCACTTCCTTCAAAGCCTTCAAAAGGTTTTCTCTGGTTTGCTTGACGTCTTCCTCTATTTTTTTATAGTATGCCTCTTTTCTCCACTCTCGAATATTCTTTATTGCTGTGTAATATGCCTTTTTATCTCCTGGCTTTTTGATCCTTTTTACAAGTCCAATATTTTCTAGGAGCTTCAGTGCGGTGCTCACGTGAGAAAGTGAGTATCCAGTCCTCTCAGCAATTTCTCCTAGGCTTAACGGTTCGTCTTCAAAGAAGAGAACTCCGTATATGTATCCATAGAGCTCACTTAACCCAAATCTTCTTGCGGTATTTGCGAAGTGCTCCATCATGATCCTTTTAGCTTCCTCAACCCCCATACCTACACCTCCTATCTCCACAAGGTTTTTAAGATTTGAAGGCTATAAATCTTTCGGAAAGTTCCGAAAGTTCAGAGGTGAGAGAATGCTCAAGAAGCTCGCGAGGGTAATAGTAAAATACAGGGTGGCATTTTCATTGATAGCCCTATTCTTGCTAATTCTCTCTGTATACGGAGTACAGCTGTTGGAATTCGAAAGCGACCTTACTAAACAGCTTCCCCAAGATTTGCCGGCAGTGAGGGATTATTTGATACTCCAAAATGAATTTCAAAGTGGAGATTCTGCTCTTATAATTGTCAAGGTGGCCTCTATTGAAGAGGGCGGTGTCTATGACATTAGAGACCCCGAGGTGATAAAGTCAATCTACGAACTCGAGGAGCGTTTAAGGGAGCATGAATATGTAACAGACACAACAAGCATTGCTGATATTTTTATTCAAATTCTTGGCAGATTGCCTGAAAACGAAGAAGAAGTTAGATTTGTTTTGAATACTCTCCCCCCAGAAGCCCTGCAGGGGTTGATAAGCTCCGATTATAGAACGACCATTATAGTAGCTACTCTTACGGCAGGCTCTGGCTCCCAAGCGGTGCAGAGAGTTTATGAGGACATTGAGAGAGATATAAACGAGGTACGCTTCCCAAAAAATGTGGAGGTTATTCAAACCGGAACAATTGGAATCACATATAGGATTCTGGCAATGCTTCAAGGTGATCTAAATAGAACAATGGCCATTGCCTTCCTCTTCGTGGCGTTTCTGTTGATCTACTTTTACAAATCCGTTTTTAGGGCAATGCTTCCCCTTATACCTCTGGTATTTGGCGTAACGATGACTCTCGGTTTTATGGGGCTGCTTGGGATTCCAATAGACATGGTAACTACCGTAGTTGGGGCAATGATAGTTGGAATGGGTATTGACTACGGTGTTCACGTAACAAATCGTTATTTTGAGGAAAGGAAAAAGGGCAGAGGTATTGAAGAGGCTGCAGAAGAAGCTGTGGCAGAGACTGGAAAGGCCTTGTTGGGGGCAGCTCTGACAACCATAGCTGGATTTTCTGCATTGAGTCTTTCCGTTTTGCCTTCTCTCCGCAGATTGAGTTTTGTCTTGATAATGGGACTCAGCTTAGCAGCGATAAACGCTGTTGTAATAACCCCTTCACTTATAATCCTCTACGAGGATATTATGAGGAAAATCAAAGGAAAACACGAAGTTCCTGAGATAAGAGCTCATTCAGGTTTTATTGCTAAGTCCTTTAACACCCTTGGCAGGATCATTAAGGGACATCCAAAAACAACTCTGCTTATTGTGTCTCTGATGACCCTTGTGTTTCTTTATGGTTTAACTCAGGTAACAACGGAGGTTAGACTTGAGAAAATGATTCCCGAAGGCATACCAGAAATTGAGGCTATGAAAGATGTTAGATATGAATTCGGTGGTCAAGACGAGCTGGATTTAATAGTGAAGGCAGAGGACGTAAGGGATCCAACAATAGTGAGGGACATATACCGCTTTGAGCAGGAGATACTTGCCGACTCTCATTACAACAATGTCTTTGAGACCAACAGCATAGCGAATGTAGTTGTCAGAAAATACGGCTACATTCCCGAAGACAAGGAAAAAATAAAAGAAGCTATAAAAGAGGGAGGAGCTCCCATAAATGAAGACTACTCGATGACTCTAATCCAGGTAAGAGGTAACTTCGGCGGGGTTAGGCCAGATGACTTTAGGGCTATTATGCACTATTTTGAAGAGCAGGCAAAAAGTGCAGACTTTCCTCCGGGAGTTGAGATAAGACCCGCTGGAGATTTGTATCTAAACTACGTTTTAGATGGTCTTACAAATCAAGAGCTCGGCAAGATATCCACCTATGGTAGCATTCTTGTTGTGCTGGTAGTTATACTGCTCTTCAGAAGGCCGCTAGTTTCGATTGCAATGATACTACCCATGTTCCTTGGTGCCCTTTGGACCGTTGGCTACATGGGGCTCGCGGGCATACCTTTCACTCAAACTTTAGCTGGTGTTATCTCGATGATAGTTGGTCTTGGAGTTGACTACGGAATGCACCTTACCCACAGGTTTTTGGAAGAACTTAGGGAGGGCAATCCGTATCCCATAATCTCTGCAGTTGAAGGAGTTGGTCCCGGGATCTTGGTTGGGGCTTTAACTACGGCTGGAGGATTTTTAGCTTTGCTTAGTGGAGAACTCACCGCAATACACGACTTTGGAAAAACCCTAGCGGTTGGAATCTTCGCTTCAATGTTTGCCGCTTTCACGGTAACACCTGCTTTGCTCCAGCTGTTTTATGGAAAAAGGATAAGAGGTGAGGAAAAATGAGAAAATACCTCGGACTTATACTGGGAGTGCTGATTATCATGGGTGGTTTTAATCTTGTTATGGCTGAGGAAGAGCTTCTCTTTGAGGGTTATCTCAACAAAGGCGACTCAATACTTGTGGGTCCACTTGTAGTTGTTCTCCAGGATGTCCAGAAGGATTACGTAGAGAACGAGTACAAGGCCATGATACTCATCATAAAGGACAACAAGGTACTTAACATGAACTATACCTCGCTTAAAGTTCCCAATCCAGAAAAAATACAGGAGCTTCTCACAAACACCACATTCCTCTACGCAATGGCAGAAACTCTCGGCTACAACACAACAAATCCCGTAGAGCTCGCCCAATTCTATCTGTGGCTTAACAGTGCATCCCAAGAGGAGATTGTGGATGCGGTGTTCAAAACCATTGAAGAGCATCCCGAACTGGGTATCTCAAAAGAAGACCTTCTCATGACTGTCACTTATCCCAATATAAGCCTCATAGGCGAAAACGAGACCATAGAAGTTGAGGTTGATGGAGAGAAAGTAGCTATTACAGCCCTTCAGATTTATCCAAATGGTGCAAGAATAAGCATAAGCGGCCCTTCTGAATGGAAAGCTTCAATGATACCAGCATACCTTACGGCATGGGCTGAAACTCCGAAGAAAGTTAGGCCGGGCGATGAAATTACTGTCAAAGTTCATATAAAGAACGAGGGAGCTTTAAAAGCAAGGTTTATTACGGTAGTTGTGTCCCCAACCCCTGTTTCATTTGCTCCTTCCGGTGGAGGGACGGGTGAGGTAATAGCTCAAGTTGCATCCCAGAGCGGAGTTGTGCAGAGTGTTCTTTTGCCGGTAGATAGCGCAGTGAAGTACATAGAATATCTGGACGGAAAAGAGGAGAAAGTCGTTGAATTCAAGTTCAAGGTAAATGAAAACATTGATCCAGGTATTTATCCCCTCTACATTTCACTTGCATATCACGTGCAGAGAGGAGAGAATTTGCAAATGCTGCAAGGCTTTGATTATTTCTCCATAACTGTAATTCGGGAGGGGGAAGCAACTTTTGAGATAGAGAACATTGAAAAACCTGAAGTAGTTCACCCGGGGGAGGATTTTGAGGTAACCATTGGTCTTAGAAACCTTGGTTTCGAGCCGGCAAAAGAAGTGCTTGTTGATCTCTCTCCTTCATTAGAATTCCAGAATGGAGCGATATTAATCGATAACACAACAAAACAGCACTTTACCTACGTAATAAATACCAACAAGGTCATGGAGTATAAGTTCAGACTGCACGTAAGTGAAGACGCCTCTACTGGAAGCTATCCGATGAGGCTGAAGGTTTCATACTACAGCGGTGATTCAAAAGATCAAAGAGAGCAGACCTTTGACTTTTCAATCCAGGTTGTGAGAAGAAATCAGGCCTTTATTGAGATTGAGAGTGTTGAAATGGATCCAAAAGCAATAGAGCCTGGGGATGAGTTTGTGCTTAAGGTAAAGGTGAAAAACGTAGGTGAAGAGAGGGCAAGGGCCTTTTCCTTCAGAATAGAGCCGAGTGAAGTGAGTGTGCCTGGAGAGGTTACGAAAGTCGATCTCTCTTCCCTTCAGAACCTCCCAATACAGGGAAGCCAGAGCATGAGCGAAAACCTTCAAGTTGCCATAAACCAAATAATGGAGCAGCTCGCTAGGGAGAACATAAATGCTTTCCTGCCCATTGGAGAGGATAACATAAAATACTTGCCCGAGTTAGCTCCGGGAGAAGAGAAGATTCTGGAGTTTCACTTAAAAGCAAATGAAAGGCTCGAAAACGGTATTTATCCCCTAAAGGTTTCGCTGGAATATCTTAGCACACCAAATGATGAAAAGCTAACGGATGACAGGTTAATTGGCATACCAATTCTCGGCAGGGAGCACATAATAATTTCAAAGGTCTCAACGTCTCCTAGCAGGGTTTTGGCTGGAACGAACAACGTAGAGATAAACTTTGAAGTGGAAAACATAGGCAGTGGAAGTGCTCGTTATGTAATTCTAAAACCAATGCCCGAGGATCCATTTGAGTTAAGTGAGACGAGCGAGCAGATAATAAATATAGGTACTCTAAGACAAGGAGACTCAGCAAAAGCTAGCTTCAAAGTAAACGTTAAAGGGGAAGCAAAAGGAGGAACGTACGAGATTCCAGTAAAGATAGAATACAAAGACTCATCAGGCAATGCTAGGGAGGATATAATCAAGATACCAGTAATAGTGAATGAAAAACCAAAAATAACTGTTGAGAAGGTCAGCTTTGACAAAACACCCATGCAGGGTGAAGAGGTGCTTGTGTACATAAGGGTCAAGAACATCGGCGGAGAACAGGCTGAAAATGTGATAATAGAAGGCGTTGTAAAAGCTGATCAGCCCTTTACGCTATCAAAAAGGTCTGATTACATTGGAACTCTTGACCCAGGTAAAGAAGGGGAAGGCGTTTTGGAATTGAGCATAGCAAACAATGCCATTCCCAAGGACTACACGATTCAGGTAAGGATCAGGGCGGTTGGTGATAAGGAGAGCGGAGATGACAACGTGTACGTCTTTGAGGAATCAATTACGATTCCCGTTAAAGAAAATACAAAGACAAGAAGGAACCTGAGAACCGTTGGGGTGTTTGTTGGGATTCTAGCTTTAGTAGTAATCTTATGGACGTATTGGAGAGGGAAAAAAGGTGGCAAACCCTTTTAAGCTTTCAATTCTTTCAATTTTTAGGTGAGAGCTATGGGCATAGGCAAGATACTTGGAGTGATAGGACTCATCGTGTTTCTTTGGGTAGCTTACTTAGGTTATACGCTAATTACTCTAACCCCCCAAATAAGAGCCGAGTGGGGATACGTTGACGAGAACACTATCGAACTTGACGTAACAGTATATTTTGGGAAATCTCTCCCAATTTCGGCAAATATTAAGGAAGCAGATTTGTACTGGGCAGGAATAAAGGTGGGCACGCTGAAAGACCTAAAAATTGGATTCTTAAAGGACAGTGCAAGAGGGGTGCTTGTACTCAAAAACAGAGAGATCGTTGAAGCCCTAAAGGAGCACATAAGAAACGGGGAGCAGAGTGATATCGAGATAAGGGTGAGTGGCTCATTATTTGGCATCCCAATTATAAGGGGAAGTTTTTCACAGCCACTCAAGACTGACTTGTTGGCTTATGTCAGCAACATAACGATAGAGAGCTCTGGGGACTTAATCAAGACTCCCGCAGTCGAGGGAATGCCTTCTAAATGGGGAAAAATTGATGAAAATGGAATTGAGATTTTAAGCGATGTAAAGCTTTACAATCCCAATCCCTTCCCTCTGCCACTTTTTGGGGTCAAATACTACATAGATGCCAATGGGTACCAAGTAGCACAGGGAGAGCTCCTTGAGAAAGTCATAATCCCAGCAAACGGCAGAGGCACGGCAAAAATAAGAACAGTAGTTGATACAAACATCCTTCCAAAGGTAATTGCAGAGCACATAAAGAGAGGAGAGAGGAGCGAAGTAACCTTAAAGCTCACTCTAACTGTGAAGGTGCTCAATCAAGAAATAGAGATGCCGCTTCCAGAAATCAAGAAGAGAGTTGAGACAAACGTAATCGAACAATTGAATCTGGCTTTTAGCTGACCTAAACCTTTAAATTTTCCCTTCTATTTTTCATTGGAGGTGAGAATTATGAAAATGATTGAAATTCACAATCATCTAAACAAAATCTGGGGTGAGATTTTTGAGTTAAACGAGGTGCTGAGAGAAAAGCTTAAGCCCTTTGGCTTTAAAGTCGAACCGGTGGAGGAAGTTTTCAATGCGTATATTTTCCTTGAGGGCGAATGGAGAGAGATGCTCTATCCTCACCCTGCTTTTGAGATAAAGCCTCAGGGGGAGGTAGGAGCAACAATTCAAAGCTTTTACTTCGTGTTTGCGATTCCTAAGGAAAAAATAACCAAAGAATTTGTCGTCGAGTTTCTCAAAAAATTCCCAAAAAGCTATATTTACGGAACGGAGAACTTTTTGGAAGATATTTACAATCACCACTCCCCCAGAAACCCTGATGAAGTTTACACGGATATAGAAAGAAGTCAAGAACAGGTTTTTCAGTTTGAAGTTGAGGCTGAAGATAGCCAAGATATTGAAAACAAGCTCTTCGAATTTATAGAACTGGCAAAGAAGTATAAAGTCCTTGAGATTTAGGTGATCTCATGTACAGGGAAGCTTTTCCAGAAGAGCTCCAAATGTACTATTACAACCTTTTTGGAAGTGAAGCGGAGGAGATAATGAAAAAGCTGAGGGAGCCGGTAGAGAAGTACTACATAAGGGTCAACACACTTAAGATAAGCAGGCAGAAGCTCATGGAAGAGCTTAGAAAGGAAGGGTTAAAACCAAAAAGAAGTCCCTATCTCGAAGAGGGCATCTATTTTGAAAGGGAAGGGCCGAATTTTTCTGACGATTATGAACCTAAGTTGCCGAAGGTCGTTGCAAATAAATTTGCAGCAGAGAGTGTTTACCAAGGTGCTCAACTCTATGCTCCAGGCGTATTAAAGGCCGATAAAGGGATAAAGGAGGGAGATGAAGTTCAGATAATGGATCCTAAAGGACTTCTCGTGGGCATAGGCATTGCAAGGATGAGCGCCAAGGAAATGGTTGTTGCCACGAGGGGAATAGCTGTTGAAGTAACTCTCCCCAAATTCAAACTACCGAGTCTGAATGAATTAAAAGCCTATGAAAAAGGCTACTTTTATGCCCAAAGTCTCCCTTCTATGGTTGTTGCCCATATTCTGGAACCACAGGAAGAAGACCTTATAATTGATATGGCAGCTGCTCCGGGGGGAAAAACTTCTCACATAGCACAGCTCCTTGAAAACAGGGGGGAGATAATAGCAATAGATAAATCTAAAAACAGACTTGCCAAAATGGAGAAAGAGCTTAAGAGACTTGGGGTGAAAAACGTTAAGCTTGTTCAAATGGACTCAAGGAATCTGCCAGATCTTGGGATTAAGGCCGATAAAATCCTCTTGGATGCTCCGTGCACGGCTTTAGGAGTAAGACCAAAGCTCTGGGAGACGAGAACACCGAAGGACATTGAAGCGACGGCAAGATACCAGAGACATTTCATAAACGCTGCAATAAAGAGCCTTAGAAAAGGGGGGATACTTGTTTATTCTACATGCACCTTAAGCTACGAGGAAAATGAGGGGAATGTGCAGTATATGCTAAAGAAGGGGCTAAGGCTTGAGGAGCAGAAAATTTTTATAGGCTCACCTGGATTGGGGATAAAGGAGGTACAACGCTTTTACCCTCATAAGCACCTCACTCAAGGCTTCTTCATTGCAAAGCTAAGGAAGGTGAGCTGATGAAAAAAAGGAACTCCCTCATGGTCTTTGTTGGAATTGGAGTTATAATAGCACTTATATGGTGGGCAGGGGTAGAGGAGACGTTGAAGCTTGTGATGGAGGCTAAGCTTGAATATTTTCTCTTGGCATTGCTTATGCAAATTCTTGCAACCCTTGCATGGGCTTTTAGGTGGAGAATATTTCTAAAAAGAGCCGAAGTGAGGGTTCGGGTGAGGGATATTATCATTGCCACTATGGTTGGGATATTTGCGAACAACCTAACCCCAGGAGCTAGGGCGGGAGGAGAGCCAGCTAGAATGTACGTGATAACCAAAAAGTCCAATAGCGGTTATGGCCAAGTTTTTGCAACTATAATGGCCGATAGGATTTTGGATGTTATTCCAGTCCTCATTTTTACCCTTCTTGCGTTTAAGTACGCTCTCTCATTAAAGGTAAAGCTCCTGTTATCCGTCCTTTCCATATCAACGGTAGTGCTTCTTTTGATAGTGGTTGTAAGCCTCTTGATTTCTTTGAATGAGAGCTTGGCCTTTAAGGTGCTTAATAAGATAGCGGGGCTTATAAAGCGTGTATTTCCAGAAAAGTTTGCAGGAATAGAAGAGACACTCGAAGAAAAGCTCAAAAAATCCATAATGGACTTTAGAAAGACTTTTCTGGAGCTTTCCAAAGACCCGGTTGTGCTGGGTAAGACCTTGTTCTATTCTCTAGCCCTCTGGGTGTTCATGCTCCTTAGGACTTACTTTGTCTTTGAAAGCATTGGGTACCATCTTGAGATTCAAAAGATTCTAATGGTTCAAATGGCCGGCATTGCTCTGGGAATGATAAGCATCCTTCCCGGTGGGGTTGGAATAACGGAGGCAGTTAACTCTGCCCTCTATCTTAGCTTGAGAATTGATAAGAGTTTAGCCGTTACCGCGACGGTCTTAGATAGGTTTATATCCTTCTGGCTCCCAACAATTATTGGGGGAGGATTGAGCGTTTATCTTGGTGCAAAGCTAAGCAAGGGTAGAGCGTGAGATCATGAAGTTTGGAATCGCCGCTCGAAGAGACCGTGAGGAGGCTTTAAAGCTTGCATATAGGGTATACGACTTTCTCAAGGTAAGTGGTTACGAGGTTTACGTTGATGAAGAAGCCCATGAGAATTTTCCACATTTTTCTCCTGACGATGTAATCCCTCTTGAGAGAATGGATGTTGACATGATGATAGTCATTGGAGGAGATGGGACTGTTCTGAGAGTTGAGCATAAAACCACTAGAGATATTCCCATTCTGGCAATAAATATGGGTACTTTGGGCTTTTTGGCAGAGGTTGAACCTGCAGAAACTTTTTTCGCTATTTCCAGAGTTCTTGAGGGAGACTATTTTATAGATGAGAGGATGAAAATCAGGACTTTTGTTGAAGGCTTTAACAACATACCCGATGCACTTAATGACGTTGTAGTTTTAACCGGAATTCCGGGTAAGATAACCCATCTCAAATACTACATCGATGGGGAGCTTGCTGAGGAGATAAGGGCTGATGGCTTGATAATATCAACTCCTACAGGTTCAACGGCTTACGCCCTTTCGGCTGGAGGCCCTTTAGTTGACCCCCGCTTGCATGCTATTCTTCTAGTTCCCTTAGCCCCAGTTGCCCTTACCGCAAGACCCCTTGTTGTCCCGGACTCTTCCTCAATTGAGATAGAGGTATTGACGGAAAGGGAAATTATTCTCACCGTTGATGGACAGTTCTATACCCAACTTCCACCCCATTTGAGAATAAGAATTGAGAAGTCTCCCAGAAAAACAAAGTTCGTAAGGTTCTCGAAGAGGATCTATCCAAAATACACGCTAAAGATAAAAAAGAAGTTTTAAGCTACCAGGTTACCTCTACTTCGTCGGTTCTAAACTTTTGCTTGACTACTGTTTCTTCAAGGTTAAACTTTATGCCGGCTTTAAACATCCTCAGGCCGGTGTAGGCTATCATCGCCCCGTTGTCCCTGCATAGGTCATAAGGTGGCACGAAGAATTTCACACCTCTATCTTCGCACATTATCCTAAGCATTTCCCTCAAGCGGTTGTTGGCAGCTACCCCCCCTACAAGAACTACTTCCTCTTTTCCTGTATGTGCTACAGCCCTTTCGGTAACCTCAACCAAAGCTGCAAAGGCCGTTTCTTGGAAAGAATACGCCAAATCTTCAACCCTATACTTCCCAGTCTTGTATTTTCTAATTGCCTCCGTTAAAATTCCGGAGAAGCTTAGATCCATGCCCTTAACCGCATAGGGGAGTTCAATATATTTTTCCCCTTTCTGAGCGAGCTTTTCTATCTTTGGCCCGCCCGGGAATCCTAAACCGAGCTCTCTGGCAAACGTATCTATGGCGTTGCCTATACCTATATCGAGTGTTTCTCCAAAAACCCTGTATCTACCCCCCTCCAAAGCCAGCACTTGAGTGTTGCCTCCGCTTACGTAAAGACCAACCGGATCTTTTACTCCGAACATCTTTGTAATTTCCACGTGGGCGATGCAGTGATTAACTCCAACAATGGGTTTGTTGTATCTTATAGCTAAAGCCCTTGCGGCAGTTGCTACAACTCTCAAAGCCGGCCCCAATCCAGGCCCTTGGGAGAAAGCAATTACATCCACATCTTCTATGCTAATTTTGGCCTCTTTAAGGGCTTTTTTCAAAAGGGGCTTTAAGAGCCTTGCGTGGTGTTCAGCGGCTTCCTTTGGGTGTATGCCACCTTTTTCGGTTGTGAGAGTGTCAAATACGTTGGCAAGAACTTTATCTTCCGTCACAATCCCTATACCAAGTGTGTGTGCTGTTCCCTCAATCCCTAACGCTATCATCAAAAGGAGTATTCGATGAGGATTTAAAAGTGTTGTTCATTAAAGAGAGATAAGGATTTATTGGAACCAAGTAGTTTGTTCAAGTTCATGAGTTGCCTCAAGAAGCCGTTTACTTTCAATTCTTCTAAAGTCTTATTGGAACCGGTATTCGTTGCAGTTCCCCCAAATCCTCCAATTTCCACAACTTTCAATTCTTCTAAAGTCTTATTGGAACATATCCAGAATACTTATTCAAATTATGTCCAAATCCTCTTTCAATTCTTCTAAAGTCTTATTGGAACGGGCGGCAAGCTCACAACGTCAAAGGGAGGCATTATTTAGGCTTTCAATTCTTCTAAAGTCTTATTGGAACAATTTCTTTAAGATGTGCAAAATTCCTTCAGCAGCGCTTTCAATTCTTCTAAAGTCTTATTGGAACTAGAATTCTCACTCACCCAGTTTACGGACTCTTGGGGCTTTCAATTCTTCTAAAGTCTTATTGGAACCCTATGTCGTCAGGAGTTATGTGCCCAAGGATGTCATTCTTTCAATTCTTCTAAAGTCTTATTGGAACTCAAGAAGTATGAGGAGGAGGGAGACATTGACAAGACTTTCAATTCTTCTAAAGTCTTATTGGAACTTGAGTTCTTCAACAACCTCGACAGCTTTGAGATGTATGCTTTCAATTCTTCTAAAGTCTTATTGGAACCAGCCGTGTTAATCAAACCACCATAAAAGCCCACCGCCTTTCAATTCTTCTAAAGTCTTATTGGAACCTTCCTCATTCTCCCACCTCTCGTACTCCTTCACAAAGCTTTCAATTCTTCTAAAGTCTTATTGGAACACCCCTTACATCTTTCCGCTAGTTCTTGGTAGCCTTGCTTTCAATTCTTCTAAAGTCTTATTGGAACGTGCTCTATCCAATCAAGGGCTTCCTTACGACCTCTCTTTCAATTCTTCTAAAGTCTTATTGGAACAGGGGCGAATTTTCCTCTAAACACCCTATAAAGTAATTAGAGAGCTTGAAATTTATAAGCCTTTCCACAAAGGGTCAATAAAACAGCATTTTGAAGCCTTTAATTCCAATGATCAACTAGGAGTTTGGGCTTATTTTGCAAACGAAAATCTTCAAATTTCTCCATGTCCAATCTTGTTCACGAAACTTCCATAGGGAGAACAGAAACCTAAAACAAAAATAAAACCACAAAAAAGCATTAAATCCAAAAAGGTTAAATTTTCACGAGGAGAGAATATCAAAGGATTCCTGAGAAGCCTCAGTTCAAAATTCCGAAAAAATTTGGTTACAAAATTCTCAAAATTTTGTAACCCTTCGTCTGATAGTAACTTTTAGTTACTAAAGACTTCCAGAACCCTCTTGAAGCCTTAACATCAAAATGCGAACAGAAAAAGTTGAAAAATTTAAAAATATCCGTTTACATCGTGATAGAAAGATATTCGAAGATTATTCTGTCTTATAGATTTTCTTCTCGAAAGTAACGAAGTCTGTCCATGCTGCATGTGCCAGAAAGTTTGCCCCCATAACATCTGGCTTTCCATTTTTGAATGCTCCTTCTTTGTAGGTGTAGCCTACAATTTCGCCAACGAACCACGTGTGATCTCCATAATCCCTAGCATCTACTACCTTGCATTCTATGTTCGCTAACGCCTCCTTTATGCTTGGTGTGCCGATCTTTGTAGAGTTGATAAGGGTTATGTTCATCTCTTTAAGCTTAGAGGGTCCACTTTTTGTTCCTGCAATCCAGACATCTCGAAGCATTTCCAAACTCGGAACACTGATGACAAACTCCTTGTATTTAGAGATCAGCCTGTGGGTGTATCTTTTTGGAGAAACTGCTACTCCCACTAAGGTAGGCCTGTGAGAAAGAACGGTCACCCAGTCGGCTGCCATGATGTTTGTTTCCTCCCCCTGTCCCGAAACTATCAAATAGGTTCTCATCGGGTAAATTAAGTGGTACATCCCCTCTCACCCCTATCTCTATTCCCTTTGTTCTTTAAAAGCCCTTCTTAAGCTGAGCCAGTAAAGAGCTTTGGCTGCCCTTTCTGGCGTTGAAAAGTTTTTGAATCCGTGGGCATTTAGAAGCTTCACGCCCTCTTTTACGAGCTCTCCGGCCATAAAGTTAACCACAATCGGTTTGTCACACTTGGCATCTATGATGGCTTTTGCTATCTCCTCACTTGGCATAAATATCGGCGGAACGCAGATAACTAGTAAGCTGTCAACGTTCTTATCTTTACAAACCACCTCTATCGCTTTTTTGTACCTCTCGTAGTCTGCATCTGCTATTAGGTCAACTGGATTTTTTGTTGAGCACTGGGGAGGCAAGAATTTTTTAAGCTCCTCTATGGTCTCTTCTTCAAGCTTTGCAATCTCTAACCCCAGCTTCTCGGCTTTGTCAGTAGCTAAAACCCCTGGACCTCCGGAATTTGTTATTATGCCTATCCTCTTCCCTCCACTCTCGTACATCTCAAAGATTTTTGCCGCATCAAAGAGCTCCTCCATCTCTTCAACTTCTATTGCCCCAAACTGCATAAAAACACCTTTGTAAATTTCGTAACTTCCTGCTAAGCTTCCGGTATGGCTTTGGGCTGCTTTGCTGCCGCTTTTACTTTTTCCAGCCTTGAGAATTATCACGGGCTTTTTGGAAGTGGCGTATTTTAAAGCTTCAACAAACTTCTTCCCATCCTTCACTCCTTCAATGTAGAGGGCTATCACTTTAGTGTTCTCATCGTCGGCAAAGTACCTCAAGAAGTCGCTTTCCGTTAAATCGGCTGCATTGCCATAAGAAACAAAGGCAGAGAATCCTATGCCTTCCTCATTTCCCATAGCCAAGGCTGCACCGCCGAAGGCTCCGCTTTGGGAGATTAGGGCTAAGCCTCCCTTCTTGACCCTGACCTCAAAGGAACCAAAGAACTCTGCATGAACTCCAAAAATTCCGGCACAGTTGGGCCCAATGATTCTTACTCCCTTCTCTCGAGCCTTTTCAACGAGTTCTCTCTCAAGCTCAGCGTTGCCTATCTCACTAAATCCAGCACTTATAACCACTGCTCCCTTAACCTTTTCCCCAATTTCCTCAATTAGAGAAGGGACGAGCTTTGCGGGAATCGCTATTATAGCAACGTCAACATCTTTTTCAAGCTTTTTTGATATCTTGAGTTTTCTCCCAGCTATTTCGACTTCTCCTCCTTTGGGATTCACGGGAATAATCTCGCCCTTAAAGCCCCCCTCTACTATATTCTTCAGTATTTCGTAAGCTATTGCACTCTTCTTGAAAGAGCCAAATACCGCTACCGATGAAGGATAAAAGAAAAAGTCCATTAGGTCACCTCCGTTTTGCTAACAGGGGGAGTAAGAGTATTAACAAAACAAACCCTGGGCCGCAGATACCTTTTTTCTGCTCTACAACGATAATAACGCTTTTACCATCTGTTTTCTGGTCCTTAATTCCTAATCTGGCTGGGGCTTTGACACTTACTTTATCAAACCTAAAGGGCAAGGTTATATTTGCGCTCCAGGTTTTCTTGGTGAGGCTTTCTTTGTAATCTACCTTTGGCTTCGCTTTACCCCATACAATCACTTTATTGCCTTCAATTTTGGAGTTTATCTCTTGAATGTCCATGGTTTTGTTGAACTCTTCCCTAATTTTTGTTTCGTGGTAGCTAGTAGCGTTAACTCCCTCGAAGGTTGCATTAAACTGCACAAGTCCGCTTAGGGGGTCATAATAGAGTTGGATGCTCTTCATAGTCTTTGCCAGAAATTCATCAAAAGGAATGAACTTGGTGGTATTTTCTGATGTTTTGTTCATGATAGCTTCATAGACGGAGGAATCAAAGGTTATCACGACTATTGGAAGGTAGTAGCCGTTTTCCCATGATGCAACATTCTCTACTAGCTCCTTTGGTTTTGGGGCGAGGGTTATGAGATAAGCCTCTTTTGGAAGAACAATTGTAAGTTTTCTCCAGCTGTATTCAAAAACTCTATTTTTAAACCAAAATTGCATAGGTCCATAAACTGAGCTCTGCAGTGTTTGGTTTTTCTCCACAAGGTAGTTGTATATTTTAAAAGTTACAACGGCAGTCCAGTTCTTCCCAAGTTTTACGGGGCCTTCCTCAGGCACCACTACCAATGCTTCTTGGGTTTGCTTTTCCACTTCCCTCTTAAAATTGCCGTATATTAATGAGTAAACAAAGTCGTGAAATTCTTTTTCTGCCTTCCCTGGGTTCGTCTGGGAAAGATTTTCGAAGTAGTTTAGATAGAATGGATCTTTGAGCTGAGCGTTGATCTTAACCAAAGCCGTTCCGCTGGGGTAGATGGTCATGTAGATGTCAATGTTGAAGAGGTGTTGATTTTCATAAGCGTAAACCTGAGAAAACGATGCTAACAGCATAACCGTAATTAGAATCCACGCACCTCTCTTCATTTCTATCACCTCCAAAACTTTTTCAAATAGCAATACAAAAATTTATTGGTTCATTGATAAAGAGGGATAATGATGAGGAAGTACAGAAAGGTTGTGGTTGGTGGAACCTTTGATAGGCTTCATTTAGGTCACAAAGCCTTGCTTAGAAAGGCTTTTGAAGTGGGCAAGTACGTCTACATTGGTTTAACTTCCGATGAAATGATAAAAACTAAACCCTACGCTGAGAGAATCCTTCCGTATGAAATTAGGCTGAGGGATTTGCTAAAGTTTTTTGAGATAAATGGATACAAAAACTACCGAATAATAAAAATACACACTGCAATAGGCTTTGCAGACAGAATAAAGAGTTTAGATGCAATAGTTGTTAGTGAGGAAACATATAAAGGTGCCCTCCTGGTGAACAGAGCGAGAAAAGAAAAAGGTCTAAAACCTCTTGACATTGTTACCATAAAGCTAATCAAAAGCAAGCTTGGAGATAAAATAAGCTCTTCCTTAATAAGGGCTGGTTTGATAGATCCTTTCGGGAACCCAAAGAGGTGATAAAATGAGAGTGGTCACAATTGGGGCTGGACTTGGAGGACTTTTGACAAGTGCTTTTTTAGCCAAGGCAGGTCATGAAGTAACAATTCTGGAAAAAGCTCCTTTTGTTGGGGGTAGGTTCACAAACTTAAACTACAAAGGCTTTCAATTGTCTACTGGTGCCCTTCACATGGTTCCTCACGGAGAAAATGGGCCCTTAGCCCATCTATTAAAGCTTTTGAATGCCAACGTGGAAATAGTAAACTCAAACCCAAAGGGCAAGTTCTTTCTGGAGGGAAGCCTTTACCACTACAGAGAGGGATGGAAGTATCTTTCCCTCAAAGAGAAGGCCAAAGCGATGAAGCTCCTTGCAGAGATAAAAGCCAATAGACTTCCAAGTGGCGAAGATGCAAACATGAGCTCTTGGGAGTGGCTTCAGGAGAAGATTGGGGATAATGAGTTCGTTTACCTTTTCATAAAGAGCTTTCTTGGCTGGGCGGTTAGCTTGGCTCCAGAAGAAGTTCCGGCGATAGAGTTGGCTAGGGAAATAAAGGCAACTTTGAAGTGGGGAGGTCCGGGCCTAATAAAGGGCGGATGTAAAGCTGTAACAGAAGAGCTTGCGAGAATTGTAAGAGAGAATGGAGGAAAGATAATAACCAGAAAGAAGGCTGTTGAAATCGATGAAAACAAGGTAATAACGGCAGATGGTGAAGAATACCCCTACGATGTGCTCATCTCAAATATTGGAATAAAGGAAACGGTGGAGCTTTTTGGAAGGGACAAATTTGACAGGGAGTACCTGAAAAAAGTTGATGCCCTAAAGCCTGCTGAAGGAATTAAAATCAACGTCGCTTTGAAAGGAGAGCCTAGAATAGGCAACACCGTTGTCTTTACCCTAGATACTCAAAGGATAAACGGCTACAACGAGCCTTCTGCCTTGACTCCAGAGCTTGCAAGAGAAGGCTATACCCTCATAATGACGCATCAAGCCCTAAGGAGCAAAGATGTAAAGAAAGAGCAAAAACTTGGCATTGAGGATCTTTATTATCTCTTCCCGGAGCTTGACAAAGAGGGTGAGGTTCTAATGGTTCAAACTTACCTAGACAGAAATCCCGTTAACAGAGTAGCCTCTGGAACCCATCTTGACTTCCCACTCGAAAACGTCTACATAGTTGGGGATGCAAACAAGGGAGAGGGAGGCATAGAGGTAGAGGGGATAGCCCTCGGCGTTATGAAAACCCTTGAAAACCTTGGCATTGGAAGGTTTAGCGAGTGGTACCTCTAATCAAAACAGCAAAGAGAGTTCTTAGAAATCTTTAAATTTGCAAGCTCTTTCAATTATTTTTCGAAGTTTTTTCTAAAAGAACTATTTTATGACTAAGAAACCCTTTTAATTCGCTAAGGTCTAACTTTATACACCAGTGCTGGAGGGAGTAATATGAGGAAGAGGGTTGTCATAGCTTTAGGCGGGAATGCTATTCTGCAGAGAGGACAAAAGGGGACTTATGAAGAGCAAATGGAGAATGTGAGAAAAACTGCAAAGCAAATCGTTGATATTATTCTTGATAACGATTATGAAGTCGTGATAACCCATGGCAATGGTCCTCAAGTTGGAGCTATTCTCCTCCAACAGGATGCTGGAGAGCATATGTATGGCATCCCCGCTCAGCCCATGGACGTTTGCGGTGCAATGAGTCAGGGACAGATTGGTTACATGATACAGCAGGCGGTAATTAACGAGCTTAGGAAGAGGGGCATAAACAAGCCGGTGGCAACGATAGTTACCCAAACGATTGTTGACAAGAACGACCCGGCATTTCAGAATCCCTCAAAGCCCGTGGGACCGTTTTATGACGAAGAGACTGCCAAAAAGCTTGCCAGAGAGAAGGGCTGGGTTGTCATAGAGGACTCTGGGAGGGGATGGAGGAGAGTCGTTCCTTCACCGGATCCGATTGGGCATGTTGAAGCTCCAATAATCCAAGACCTCGTTGAGAAGGGCTTCATAGTAATAGCCTCCGGTGGGGGAGGAATTCCGGTTATTGAGGAAAACGGTGAATTTAAGGGCGTTGAGGCAGTTATTGACAAAGATTTGGCTGGAGAGAAACTTGCTGAAGAGGTTAATGCCGACATCTTTATGATACTTACCGACGTCAATGGCGCTGCCATTAACTACGGCAAGCCGAACGAGCAGTGGCTTGAGAAAGTTACTGTTGATGAGCTCAAGAAGTACTACGAGGAAGGGCACTTCAAGAAGGGCAGCATGGGGCCAAAGGTTCTTGCTGCCATAAGGTTCATCGAATGGGGTGGAGAGAGAGCAGTAATTGCCGCTTTAGATAAGGCCGTTGAAGCCTTAGAAGGAAAAACTGGTACTCAAGTTGTTAAGTGACTTTTTCCTCTATTCTTTCACGATACATTTGCAATGCATGGGATCTCAATTTTATTTACCAAAAGTTTTAAAAATATTAAGTTACAATAATTCTGTAGGGATATTCAGGGGGTGAACTCATGGATCCGCTGAGTGGATTCATAGGCTCATTGATATGGTGGATACTGTTCTTCTACCTACTCATGGGGCCTCAGATTCAATATCGCCAATTGCAGATTGCTAGGGCAAAATTGCTGGAAAGATTGGCAAGAAAGAGAAACTCCACAGTAATAACAATGATCCACAGGCAAGAAAGTATAGGTTTCTTTGGGATTCCCGTGTACAAGTTCATAAGCATTGAGGATAGCGAAGAGATATTAAGAGCTATAAGGATGGCTCCAAAGGATAAACCAATTGATCTGATCATCCACACGCCGGGAGGATTGGTTTTGGCGGCAACGCAAATAGCAAAGGCTTTGAAGGATCATCCCGCAGAAACAAGGGTGATAGTGCCGCACTACGCAATGAGTGGTGGGACTTTAATAGCATTAGCTGCTGACAAGATTATAATGGATCCTCATGCGGTTTTGGGACCGGTTGATCCTCAGCTCGGCCAGTATCCAGCTCCGAGCATAATAAGGGCAGTTGAACAAAAAGGTGCAGAGAAAGTTGATGACCAAACTCTCATACTTGCTGATGTAGCAAAGAAGGCAATAAATCAAGTTCAGGAGTTTGTGTACAATCTCTTGAAGGACAAATACGGTGAAGAGAAAGCCAGAGAACTGGCTCAAATACTAACCGAGGGAAGATGGACTCACGACTACCCAATAACTGTTGAGCACGCAAAGGAACTCGGTCTTCATGTTGAAACAGACGTTCCAGAAGAGGTCTATGCCTTAATGGAGCTCTATAAACAACCTGTAAAGCAAAGAGGAACTGTAGAATTCATGCCTTATCCGGTAAAGCAACAAGGGAAGGACTAGCTAAGCAAATTTTTTGTTTATTTACATCACTTTTTGAAAATCTAAACACTAGTTCCCAGTTCTGGTGAATAATTTCGCATCTCAGCCAAAAAGTTTTTATTTGGTTTTTACATCCCTTTAGTTAGGCTTAAATCAGGGTGAGATTATGATCAACTATTCTAAAATGGAGGAAGGGGAAGAGACCATGCAAGTGAAAGTAGACCCAGAGGAAATTAAGAGGATAAAAGCCGAAATAGAGGCTTTAGAAAGAGAGAAAAAAGAGATACAGGAGAGATTGGAACAGCTCCAAAAGGAGCTGAATATTTGGATACAAAAAAGAGATGAGAAGAATAAAGAAGTAAGGCAGTTAAGGGAGAAAGCAAGAGAATATAAAATAAAAAGGGATGAAATCAACCAGCAGATTAAAGAGCTCAAAAAGAACAGAGAAGAAATAAACGCTAAGCTTGATCTTCTTTATCAGGAAGCCATGGAGTACAGGGCGAAGAGGGATGAATACAGACAGCTAAGAAGATTAAAGATGCCAAAAGAAAAGATAGAGGAAAGAATTGAAAAGCTTGAATGGGAACTGCAGACCAATCCAAACATAACCCCCGAAAGAGAAAAACAAATAGTTGATCAAATACAGGTTTTGGCTACAGAGCTTGAGATTCTCCAGCAAGCTGAGAGATTCCATAAGAAACTCCAAGAAACGAGGAAGAAGATTGAAAGTTTGAAGAAAGCAAGAAGGGCAATAGGGATGGAAATACAGAAGCTCGCAAATCAGAGTCAGCAGTTCCATGAACAGATGCTAAAAGCTTACCAGCAGGCAGATGAGATTAAAAAAGAAGCAGATGAGTATCACCAGAAGGTAGTTGAGCTCAGGGAAAAGATTAGGGAAGTTAGGATGGATCTCAGAGAGGTAGAGAAGAAGATATTCGAGTTTGATCAGAAGCACAAAGAGCTTATAGCGTATAAGATGGTTGCAAGAATGAGGGCAAAGAAAGATGCTACATTCGAAAAGGCAGTTGAAGCTCTTGAAAAGTTCAAGCGCGGTGAAAAGCTTACTTTGGATGAGCTCCTGCTGCTCCAGAGATACAATCTGGTGTGAAGCATGGAAATTATAAAACACGAGGGTCCAGGGAGGCTTGGGTTAGTCAAAATTAAGGAAAAGACCTTTAAGACGCCCGCTTTGTCTGGAGTAGATTTTACCCTTTCGCCGTTCAATTCTTACTTCTACCCCAAAGATTTTGGGGAATATGATTTCAACCTTGCCCCTTCAATCCCCCTCAGCTTTTATACCCCAAGGGAGATAGTAGAAAAAGCTTTGAGCAGGCTGTATGACGTTGATTACTCAAAATTCAACGCCCTTTATGTCCCGGTCGTGAGGAACCTCGAATACATTGATGAGTTTCTAGAAAATGTCCTTTCTCAGCACTCATTTGATGCCCTCTATATAGGAAACGCGAAAATCTTTGTAAAGGACTACCGGAGGTTTGTTCAAGCCATTAGGCTTATCCGGGAGAAAGATCCAAATTTACTCCTCATTACTGACCTTGAGCCTTTCTTCTATCCCCTGGCTGTTTATCTCGGTATTGACGCCTTCGATACCCGTTCCTTGAAGCTCTACGATTTCCACAAGAGGGGCTTTACCCAATTTTCTCCGATACTGTGGGATGAGAAAGAGAATTCTCTTGAATTTGCTAAGGAGGTTATAAAACTTGTTAAAAAGGCTCTTGAGGAAGGGAAGCTCCGCTATCTGGTTGAGAACTTTTTCTACACTCAAGCTCACGCCGGAATATTGAGGATAGCTGATAAAGAAAATTGGGACTATCTTGAAAAATACACCCCAATACAAAGGGATACCGTTTACTTCATAAGCGATGCCTCCCAGAACAGGCCGGAAGTAGTGAGGTGGAGGCAAAGGGTAGTTGAGAGATTTAAGCCCCCTGAAAACGCTGAAGTGCTCTTTCTCTTCCCATGCTCAGCTAAAAAGCCCTATTCTCACTCGCGCTCTCACACCCTTTACAGAAAAGCCCTCAAGGAAGCCCTTGGAAGTGGGATATACAGGATACACGAGCTCATTTTAACTTCTCCTTTTGGAGTGGTGCCGAGAGAGTGGGAGTGGTTAGCCAAATACGACATTGTAGTCACCGGCCATTGGAGTGAAGAAGAGATAAGCTCTGCGGCTGAGCTCTTAGCTAAGGTTCTAGAGAAATACCCCAAGAGGATTCCGATAATAGCTCATTTGGATGAAGCTTATGTAGATGTTGCTAAAAGAGCCAGCGAGATTAGTGGGAGAGAGATAATCTTTACTCCAGTTAAAAACGGCACAACGAGTAAGGAAAGCTTGGAGGGCTTAAAGAAGACGATAAAAGAACTAGGCTTGGATTTAACTGCTGGAAAAGAAGATAGAACTTACCGCTTCTACGAGAACATTAGGAAAGTGTTTGACTTCTACTTTGGCTTGGGTGCTGGAGAGGCGGTTCTCCCCGAGGATGCGAGAATCATAGGTTCCAAGATGCTCCGCATTCTCATAGGCAATGAGCAAACCGGAACTTACCAAGACGGCGTGATAAGTGTGACGCCATTCGGCATGCAGCGCATCTACAATGCAACGAAGAGCTATTACGTGAAGATTGACTTCGATCTCAGGGGAGACGTTTTTGCCGTGGGGGTTAATGAAGCAGATTACAAAATACGCCCGGATGACATTGTTGGCGTTGTAAGGGATGAAAAAGTAGTTGGCGTTGGAAAGGCTATTCTGAGTGGAGAGGAAATGGTGAAGGCAAAGAGGGGCATTGCGGTGAAGGTTAGGAAGAAGGCATAACTCTCGATGGTTCTATGCCCAAGTATTTCAAGCGAGGAGTAAAGAGGGAGCACCATTTCCTCAAGGGAATTGAGAAGCCGCTTGAGGAGATAGCCAGTATTCCAGAGGTTAAGAAAGTAATTCCGGGGAGAATATATGCCAGCGACTCAAGAGGCTTTGAGATAAAGGTGACAAGAGAAACTCACGCAGGATTAAAGCTCGTCGCAAAGAGCGACGGTTCTGTGCAGGAGGTTTTTCTCGTTGTAGATAAAAAGCAGAGGGAATTCGTCTGGAAGAAGATAGAAGAGCTCGCAGAGAAGTGGAGAAAGGGTTGAAGGTTTAAGGGGTTTTTGCTGTTCAGCTATTCAGAGCTCCCTTTTCCCCTCGAAGAATTCAATAAGCTCCTCGTCGCTTATGTCTTCTTCATATCCGAGCTCCTTTTTCTGAAGCTCTATTAAGCCTGGGGTAAGCAAAAGCTTTCCTTCCAGCTTTGGCACCGCGTAGTGGAGGGTTATCTCGCTGAAGTCATCAAGCTTTATAGTTGGATGCTCTTCATATTCTATTTCCTCCAGTCTTTTTCCTTCCGCTATGAGTTTTGCAACTATCGCCGAACCGTCTATCGAGAACTGGACTTTTCCAATGTTTCTTGCCTTAGCCCCTTCGATCTTTGAGGTTATGAACTTCTTCGTCTTTCCTGTGAACTCAAAGTCCCCGAGGATTCCTCCCACAACTATGATCGTGTCTTCCTCTATGTCCTCTGGTTTGAGCTCCTCTTCAGCAAAGGGATCAAGGATTATTATTTTTGAGCGATCAAACGGAAACTCGGTGACGCTTTGTGAAATAACTCCGCCGAGTTTGGCGAGCTCTTCTCTCTCCTCCGGCAAAACGTTTGTGAAGATGAGCTTATCCCCCCACCACTCGCTTGCGTGTTTATACTCAAGCAGAACCCACTCTCCAAGCTTTTCAAGATGTTCTATTATTAAATACACCATTTTTCTCACCCAGAAACTTGATGGTGGGGCCGCCGGGATTTGAACCCGGGTCTCCGGCTCCCGAAGCCGGAAGGATAGACCAAGCTACCCCACGGCCCCTCAGCGCTAACTTTCAAGCATCTGGTTATAAATCTTTCCCAACTCTCCCAGCAAAAGATATAAATTCTAAACGGCATAGTGGTGAAGGATGCCAATGATATCAATAATAGTCCCTACATACAATGAGCGGGAAAACTTGGAGGAGCTGTTTGAACGGATAGCGAAAGCTTTAGAAGGAAAGGAGTTTGAAATAATAATTGTGGATGACGATTCTCCGGACAGAACTTGGGAAAAGGCGAAAGAGCTTGCAAAAAAATATCCCGTAAAGGTTATAAGGAGAACAGACGAGAGAGGGCTTTCTTCTGCTGTTATTCGGGGTTTCGAAGAGGCGAGGGGAGAGATCTTTGTGGTTATGGATGCTGACCTGCAACACCCCCCAGAAGTTATCCCTGAGTTGATTAAAGCTATTGAGAGTGGGGCCGATATAGCTATAGCGAGCAGATATGTGAGAGGAGGAAAAGTTGAAAATTGGTACTGGTGGAGAAAACTCATCTCAAAAGGAGCAATAATGATAGGCAGAGTTGCTCTGCCAAAGATAAGGGGGATTAGAGATCCTGTGAGCGGGTTTTTTGCCCTTAAGAGAGAAGTTGTTGAGGGAGTTGAACTCAATCCAGTGGGCTTCAAAATCCTTCTTGAGATACTTATAAAGGGCAGATATTCAAAAGTCGTGGAGATTCCCTTTACATTCGGGTTAAGAAGTTCGGGAGAAAGTAAGTTAAGCAACAAGCAAATACTGAACTATCTACGCCATCTTTACAGGCTCATGAAATGGGAGGGGGAGATAGACAGGCTTGTTAAATTCTCCATAGTTGGTTTAAGCGGCATTGTTGTAAATGAAGGCTCTCTTCTTGGCTTTGTGGAATTTTTAGGGTGGGACAAGAGGATAGCGGTAATCCCAGCGACTGAGCTTTCCATACTGAACAATTTTATATGGAATGACCTCTGGACGTTTAGGGATCTAAAGAGAAAGCCGATTCACATACGCTTACTAAACTTTCATCTTGCCGCACTTACAGGAGCTTTAGTTCAGTGGAGCTTCTATCTAATTCTTTTGTATCTGGGTGTTCATTACCTAATAGCCAATCTCTTTGGCATAGGAGCCTCTTTCATTGTTAGGTTTCTCTTCAATCGGAACATCACATGGGCATGACCTCCTTCCTGCCTTTAGCGAGAGGTTAAGCCGAATCCTCACCAAAGGCGGGAAGGTTTACGGGCAACTCATTCCCTACTCCCGTTGCCGGTTTCGGTTCGGCCCGAGGGCACGGTCTTGTGCCCGTTACCCCTACCGCAAAGCGGATTGGGGTTATCGTTTTGACAACCTTCTTCAGTTTTTGACTGCCCGAGAGGACAATTTTTTGAAGGACGCCTTACGGCGTCCACTCCCCTTCAAGCTGAAGGGGGCACTTAAACTCCTCGTCTCATCGGGTTCTAAGTTTGGCCTTTTCAAGCTCTTATTACTCTGCAAAGTTTAAAAGAGTTTCGGTTCTTTAAAGGTTGCCCTTCAATTACTGCATCCCCCCTAAAGGGCAGGTTTTCAGAGAGAAAAATGTAAAGTTTAAATATTCCACCATTGTAAAATCATAGGGGGAATTGTATGGAAAACGCTTCAAGCGGATTCTACAGACGAATTTCTACAGGAGTGAAAGGGCTCGACGACCTTATTGGAGGTGGGTTAATCCCTGGAAGAGTCTACGTTGTTACAGGCCCGCCGGGAAGTGGTAAAACAACTTTGGGGATCCAGTTTCTTGTGGAAGGTGCAAAAAACGGGGAAAAGGGAGTGTACATATCTCTCGTTGATGATTCAAAGACAATAATCCAAGACATGCTCCACTACAAATTTAATCTGCTTTCTTTTCTCAGAAGCAAGAAGATAGTGATATACGACCTGAGTTCTACCATCACAAAGGGCAATACAAAGCCCAGTTGGGGAGAAATCCTCGAGGAAATAAAGAGGATCATTCTCCATGAAAATGCAAAAAGAGTTGTCATAGATTCTTTTACCCCATTGGAGCTTATGGTACGAGATCCAGAAAACAAAAGAAGGGAGATAGTTAGGTTGATAAAACTCCTTTCTGCTATGGAAATAACCGCACTTATAATAACCGAAATGATGGAGTCCGATAAGTACACGGATGATTATTACGTTGCAAGCGGAGTTATAGTGATGCACCACTTTATGAGGCAGTTCCAGATGATCAGGGCGATTCAGATACTGAAGATGAGGGGAACCGCACATGACAACAACTTGAAAAAGATAAAGTTCACCGAAAATGGGATAGAGGTGTATAATGAAGCCCCATGGTGATTGCAGTGAAGAAGGAGGACTTAATAAAAGAGGCATACCGCTTTGGGTATTTTGTTGGCTATAAGGGGCACACGGAATGGGTGTCGTGGATAGCTGGAAAGAAAAGAGAAATCTACAGACAGGCTGAGGAGTTGGGGATATATAAAGAAGTCAAAATTGCTTATGAGAAAGGTCTTCAAGATGGAAAAGAGAGGCGGATGAAGGAAGTAGCCCAGGGGCTTGAAAAACTTGAAGATGAAATCCTGCCAGAAAAGCCAAAGGTTGAAAATGTTGAGGAGAAGGAAGAAATTGAAATTGAATTTTCCCGATTTTCAAAAACCCCCAAGATTGTGGAGCCCCCAGAAATACTCGAACTCATAAAGGCACTCGAGGAGCCTAAGATGCTAACTCTTCCTAAGATGCTAGGTAAAGAGGAGTAAACTTTATCGGCAATTTTGTTCTATTCTTACTGGTGTTATCGATGAAAGAGCTCTTGAAAGAAGCCGAAGTTTTTAACCCGGAGAATGTTTTGGGATATATCTCCGAGATAAGCAAGTTTCATAGAATCCAAGGGTCCAAGGAGCTGGTTGAAGCTGCCAGATACATAACCGAGGAATTAAGAATAAATGGCATAAAAGCAGAACTGCTTGAGGATTCTTATGACGGGGAGAAATGGCACTTAACCCTTTCCTCTCCAATAGCATGGGATCTAATTTACGGGGAAGTTGAGATCGCTGGAAGGAGAATAACGACCTCTAAAACTCCCCTTCTTGTGATGGCGCACTCGCCACCGGGAGAAGCCGAGGGGGAAGCCATAGCAATAGAGAGGGAGGAAGACTGGGAGAATGCAAAGGGCAAGATAGTTATTGTGAGTGAGAAATGGCATGAAAACTACAGAAAAGCGAATGAAAAAGGAGCCCTTGCGTTTATAGCTTACAGAAAGGGAATGGGCAAGGCCTTCCCTTACATCGGACTATTTTTGACCAAGAGGGACTTAAAATGGGCAAAAATTCCCGCAGTTGCTTTAAGCGAAGAGATTGCAAACACTATTATTCAGAAATTGAAGAAGGGTGAAAAGGTAACGGCAAAAATCAAGGTTGACACTTTAATCTCTGAGAGTCAAGTTCTTCCAATTGTTTACGCAAAGGTGGGAAAGCCACCGTATGTTCTGTTCACAGCTCACATATGCCATCCAAAGCCAGGCGCAAACGACAATGCAAGCGGAGCAGCAACGCTGATTGAGCTGGCTAAAGCACTTAATACTCTTTACGATGATTCATTTCGGTTTGGCTTTGCTTTTCTCTGGATTCCAGAGCATTATGGAACGCAGGCTTTTATAGAGAAATATGCAAAGCTCGATGATTACTACGTGGCAATAAACCTTGACATGGTTGGGGGAAGTGAAGACAGAGCTAACTCAACGATAATGATAATTAGAACGCCATTATCAAGATTTTCAATTGTTTCCGGAATTCTCGAGTATTTCATTGGCCTCGCGAATTCCGAAGGAGAGAGCTTTGGGGGAAGTTCTCTGCCAAAAATGAAGGCTAAAAGCTATCCTTATGAGCTTGGAAGCGATCATGATGTATTCAACTTCTTTGGAATTCCAAGCGTAATGCCCATAACCTGGCCTGACAGGTTTTATCACTCAAGCGAGGACAGTGTTGAGAAGATAAGCAAAGAAAGCCTTGAAATAATAGGGAGAGCAGTATTGGCAACTGCATTAGCCCTTGCAAAAGGAAAGAAAGAGGAGCTTGAGAGATTCGCCAGAGGTTTTACAATGAAGTACCTTGGAGAGCTCAGCATTGAAAGGGATCTCGAAGTGGCAGAAAAGTTGGTTATGCTTGGGCTGTCGAGGGATTCTAAGTTCCTAGGGCTAAACATGGGACACGAGTTTACTTTTGAACCTTGGCTAAAGTGGAAGAAAAAGGGCATTATTTATCCAAGATCTATAAAGCAGATTGACGAGAAGAAGGGGGAGGAGCTTGGAAAAATATTGGAAGATAGGAAAATGGGTGTCTTGCTCCATGAGCTATTAATGCTGGGGGAGATAATGCCAAAAGAAGAGGCATTCAAAGCTCTGGAAGAGGAGTACGGGAAGTTTGAGAAAGAAAAGCTTGAGAAAGCGGTTGAGATATTAAGATCTTTAGATATCATCGTTTTTTAGTTCTTTCTCAATTTCATTTATCTTTTTGACAACATTTTCCTTAAGTTTTGCCAGAAGCTCAGAAGGTGAGACTGCGGAATAAACATAGCCAAGCCAGCCTCTTTGAATGAGCTCTCTCTTGAGAACTCCCCTTTTGTACAAGTTGAGGACGTGTTCCCTAACACTTCTCTCGCTTATTCCAAGCTCCTCTTTTATTTCAGTTATCCTCATAGGGGCTTTCTTTTCCAAGAGCAGGCGGTATATTCTAAGTTCGTTTTTCTTGAATCCCAATGTTCTCAAGAGTCCCTCAAGCTTATCGTACACGTCCCCCATCTTTCTCTCACACCTATGAATATTTAGCTTCATACATTTTAAGCCTTACGGTTTAGCTCAACTTTGCCAATATAGGTTCCGTCTCCAAGAAAAGCCTCTCCTGATGAAGAATCTTTCAAAAATGGGATCATTTTTATACCCTCTCTCACGTCGAATCCTTCTATGTAGGGATTTACCGTGGGCAAAATCAGAAAATCTCCAACTTTAAAGAAGCACTTGACTTTTCTAATGTTCCTTCCAATCCTCAAGCTGATTGCAGGGTGAATGTGTCCTAGAAAAGCTTTCTCAAACTCAACTTCCGGAAGGTTCTGGTGTCCATGGAGGAAAAGCATATCATCAAGGAGAAAATGACTGACTACATTTACATTTTTGAATTCCTTTGCGACTTCTTCTATTTTCCCATCGTGGTTTCCTTTTGTTATGACAATCCTGTATTCTGCAATCTCAGAAAAGAATTCCATAAGGAGCTTTTTGACAAATCTACTCATTCCGAGGGGTTCTTTTATGTCACCTAGGATAATCACCAAATCTGGATCTTTATCTTTTATAAACTCTGCAAGGCTTTTTTCGAATTTTGTTCTTACCCTTAACCCCCTCGAAAGTTCAAAAGCTATGTGAGGATCTGCAAGAACAAGGGTTCTTTCAGAAGATGTTTTTAGTTCAAGGGAAAGCTCCTCGTAAGGGAAGTTTTCCATGATAATCACGTAAAAGAGATATAAAGATTGAAGAAAAATCAGATTATTCCTCTCTCCTTCTTTCTCTGCCTCTTTAGTCTCCTAATCCTCTTTTTAATCCACTTCCACCTCATTCTTCCCTTCTTTTTCCATTTCCTTGGTCTCCTCTTCATGATCATCACCCCGATAATCGTTCCAGACTAAGCTCACCTTGCTTGGTTTTTAAGCTTTTCCATCAAAAGGGATCAGAAAATAGCAAAGACAAAAAGAACAAAATAAAGGAGATTAAAGGAAAATCTGGTCAAGCAGAGCTTTGTCTCTTGTCGAAGTCTTATAAATAGTTATAATCCCTCTATATCACGTTAGTGGATAATAAAAAGCCTCTTAGTGCGATTGTGATATTTAAATAGGAAATTTCTGGCTCTAGAGCAATTCCAGTGATTTTGGGCTTTTTAAAACTCTCAAAAATTATGTAATTTTAATTTTTTCTTTCTATAGCTCTTGGCTTGGACAAAAATGTGTTCGTTAAGTTATTAACCGTCAAAACCCTAAAGCATTAAGGAGGGATTGAAATGAAAGTTGGATTTGTTCAGATGGAGCCAAAGCTTTTGGATCTTAATGCCAACTTAAGCAAAGCTGAGAAATTAATTGGAGAGGCTGCAAGACAAGGTGCAAAGCTCATTGTTCTTCCAGAGCTTTTTGACACGGGCTACAATTTTGAGACAAAAGAAGAAGTGGAGGAGATAGCCCAGCAGATTCCAGATGGGGAGACCACTCAATTTCTTGTTGAGCAGGCAAGGAAGCATGAAGCGTTCATAGTGGCTGGAACCGCTGAGAAAGATGAGAGGGGGAAACTTTACAACTCCGCTGTCATTGTGGGACCAATAGGATGGGGCTACATTGGAAAATACCGCAAGGTTCACCTTTTCTACAGGGAGAAGCTTTTCTTTGAGCCTGGAAACCTTGGCTTTCACGTCTTCAACATAGGTATTGCAAAAGTTGGAATTATGATATGCTTTGACTGGTTCTTCCCAGAGTCGATGAGAACACTCGCCCTTAAGGGAGCTGATATCGTTGCACATCCGGCTAATCTGGTTCTTCCCTATGCTCCAAAGGCAATGCCAATAAGGAGCCTTGAAAACAGGGTATTCAGCATAACAGCAAACAGAATCGGAGAGGAGAGGGGATTAAGGTTCATAGGCATGAGCCAGATAAACTCACCAAAGGCTGAAATCCTGCTCAGGGCAAGTGAAGATAAGGAGGAAGTGGGGGTTGTTGATATAAACATCGAAGAGGCGAGGAACAAAAAGCTTAACGAGTTCAATGACATCTTCAAGGATAGAAGACCGGAATACTATGCTCTGTAATTTCAAAACTTTAATTTTTGTTGGGGTTTATAAAAAGAGTGATGCGTGGAGAAATGATAGACAAGCTCCTGTCGATAGATAGCGGTGAACTCATTCAGAGAGCACTGGAAGATGCAAAGGCTCTGGAGGAGTTAACTAAGTTAGTGAACTCTTCAGAGTACTCGGTTAAGGTAAGGGCACTACAAGTGCTAAGTGAAATTATACCCAAATTGCCTGCAGAGAAACGCCGATCGATTCTTGATATTCTCTTATCATCCCTTCTTGAAAACCTCTTTGATGAAAATAGAAGGGTTCAAGAATTGAGTTTGAGGGTTTTATCGGCTTTAATAACGGAAGTCTCTCTATTTCCTGAAGAGGCATTGGAAATTTTAAAAGCAGTAAGCATTCCTCGGTTGCTTGAAGACGACTTTGTGTTTCTTGGATTTGTGGAAATTTTTAAACGGCTGAAATTCATCAAATACCATCCCTCAGTACTAACCACCCTTAATGAGATGACTCTCTCTAAGGACGAAAGAATAAGGGTTCTGGGAGTATGGGGATTGTGGAGGCTTCTTAATTCCGTCGTTATGGGGGTTCAAGCTGCTGAAATTTTGGAAAAAATAATATCAAAGATACCTTCTCTGATGGAGAGCCTTGATGAAACCGTGGTAGAAGTCACGCTCCAGCTTGTTAAGGAAATTGTTGCAAAATACAGGGATTCAGGGAATATTATACGGAGGGTTATCCCTTGGATAAAAGAAATGAAAGAGCTCAAAAAATCGGGAAGCTGGCTGATAAGAAGTGAACTTGAAAATGCAATTCAGTATTTATCGGAGGTTGTGAGAGATTACTACAGTAAGAGAATAAACGAGGCCTTAAAATTGCTTGAAGAGCTTGTAGAGCAAGAGAAATACGAGGATGCACTTTTCATAGCTGGATTAATAGGGAATGATGACATACTCAGGTGGATCTCTCAAAAGATAAACCTTTCAAAGAAAAGGGAAGTAATTGATGAGCTTCCGAGAATCGTAAGAGGGCCAAAATATGCCACTCTTCCCCTTAATCTGCAAGAGAAGACACTGTACATACCAAGTTTAGGCTCACTCACAATAAGAAGAAGAAAAATAAGTGGAGAAAATGAAGAAAAAGAAATTGGATTTTCTGAGAGAAGTGACAAAGTCAATGAGAGCTCAAAAATTCCGGGTGGAGCAAAGATTCTGGAGAAATTAAGAAGTACTGACCCTACAGAAGTTATAGATGGAATATGGGAATTGTATGAACTCTCAAAGAACATAACGCCCGAAAATGTAGAAGGGTTTCTTATCTTTGTACCAGAGTTGATTAGGATATTCTCATCTTCCCGCAATGAATGGGTAGTGGATAAAGTGAGCATGATACTGGCAAAGATTTTAGCATACTCCTCCTCTAGGAGTTACTTATCCCTCATATTGAACTTTCTCGTTTTGGAAGGAAGAGAAAAAATCAAGGCCATGAGGTTTTTCAAATACTACTTTTCTTACAAGTGGGATAAAGAGGCATGGGCCATTGTCTGGGAAAAGTTGAAAGAACTGCTTATGGATAAAAATACTTCTATTGAGGTATTAGGTATGCTCAACAACCTTGTCGATGTTATTCCCAGGGAAGAAAAAGATGTTTTGGAGAAGATAAACGAAGTTTTAGAGAATTTGAAAATCGAGAAACCAGGAGAGCTTCAAGAAGGGGTAAACCTGCTTAAGGAAAAAATAAATAAAAAGTTAAAAGAGGAAATGTCCAAACATAAAAACGGAATGATGAGTCTGGAGCCCCCTGATTGGTGAGGAAGTTTCGCGGGGCTGACCGCAATGATAAAAAGAATACTATGCAAAGACCTCTATGAAGAAATAGAACGGCTTGAGCGCTCTGTTGTGGAGCTTGAGGAACAGATAATTGAGTTAAAGACCCAGCTCAGCATGAAAACTGAAGAAGCAACGAGTCTCTATATCGAGAACCAAAGCCTGAGACACAAAATAGAAATGCTGGAAAAAAGTCATAAACAGCTCATTGAGATGCTTAAAAAGATGAAAATTCCTTTTGTTGTCGTAAATGAGGATGAGTTTGAAGACGTTGAAGTCGACAAATAATTTTAAAACAATTTGTGAACGCTCCTTCAGACAAAGACTTTTTAATATGAAAAGCAACTTTTAGGTTAGACTCAAGGATGGTGATGATCATGGACATGAGTACAAGGATGTTTAAGGAAGAAGGGTGGATAAGAAAAACCTGTAAGGTCTGTGGAAAACCTTTTTGGACGCTTGACCCAGATAGAGAAACCTGTGGGGATCCACCATGTGATGAGTACGAATTCATAGGAAACCCGGGCATCCCAAAGAAGTACACTCTCGACGAGATGCGTGAGAAGTTCCTGAGCTTTTTTGAGAGAAAGGGACACGGAAGAGTAAAACGCTACCCCGTTTTACCCAGATGGAGAGACGATGTGCTCCTCGTTGGAGCGAGCATAATGGACTTCCAACCGTGGGTTATAAGTGGTGAAGCCGATCCCCCCGCAAATCCACTCACGATAAGCCAGCCATCAATAAGGTTTACCGACATAGACAACGTTGGAATAACTGGTAGGCACTTCACGATATTTGAAATGATGGCACACCATGCTTTCAACTATCCAGGAAAGCCAATTTATTGGATGGATGAGACCGTTGAATATGCCTACGAGTTTTTCACCAAGGATTTGGGGATGAAAGGAGAAGATATAACCTTTAAGGAGAACCCGTGGGCTGGTGGAGGAAACGCTGGTCCGGCTTTTGAGGTTCTCTACCGCGGTTTAGAAGTTGCCACTTTAGTGTTCATGCAGTATAAGTTAGCCCCTCCAGACGCTGATCCCTCTCAGGTTGTTGAGATTAAGGGAGATAAGTATGTCCCGATGGATACGAGGGTCGTTGATACTGGTTATGGGCTTGAAAGGCTTGTCTGGATGAGCCAAGGCACTCCAACGGCATATGATGCAGTCTTGGACTATGTCATTGAGCCCCTCAAAAAGATGGCTGGAATTGAAAAAATAGACGACAGAATCCTCATGGAGAACTCAAAATTAGCGGGAATGTTTGATATTGAAGACATGGGTGATTTGAGAGTATTGAGGGAGACAGTTGCAAAGAGGGTTGGAATTGATCCAGATGAACTTACGAGACTCGTTAGACCGTATGAACTGATATACGCAATAGCCGACCATACAAAAGCTCTCACCTTTATGCTTTCCGATGGTGTTGTTCCCTCTAATGTTAAAGCTGGTTACCTTGCCAGACTCCTCATAAGAAAGAGCATAAGACACCTCAGGGAGCTCGGTTTGGAAATTCCCCTCAGCGAAATAGTTGCAATGCACATAAAGGCTTTACACAAGACTTTCCCAGAGTTCAAGGAAATGGAAGATGTTGTTCTTGATATGGTCAACGTTGAAGAAAAGAAATACGCAGAGACCCTAAAGAGGGGAAGTGGATTAGTCAAGAGAGAAATCGAAAAGCTTAAAAAACAAGGCATTAACGAACTCCCCCTTGAGAAGCTTATTCTCTTCTATGAGAGCCACGGCTTGACTCCCGAAATCGTCAAGGAGATTGCGGAGAAAGAAGGCATGAAAGTCAAGGTTCCGGACAACTTCTACAGCCTAGTTGCCAAAGAGGCTGAAAAAACTGCCAAAAAAGAAGAGGAGAAGAGAATAGTGGACTTTGAGCTCGTTCAAGACTTGCCAGATACGAGAACTCTCTACTATGAAGATCCGTTTATGAAGGAGTTTGATGCAAAGGTGCTTAGGGTAATAGACGACTGGGTGGTTTTGGATCAGACTGCGTTTTACCCCGAGGGCGGAGGTCAGCCGTGTGATTTGGGTGAGCTCAACGGAATTAAAGTACTCGATGTCCAGAAAATTGGCAAAGTAATCCTCCACAAGGTGGAGAAGCCTGAGGTTTTCAAAGAAGGAGGCACCGTTCGCGGAAAAATTGACTGGCAGAGGAGAATACAGCACATGAGGCACCACACCGGTACTCACGTTCTCATGGGAGCCCTTGTTAGGGTTCTTGGAAAACACGTTTGGCAGGCCGGTTCTCAATTGAGCACCGATTGGGCTAGATTAGATATAGCTCACTACAAGCGCATCAGCGAAGAGGAGCTCAAGGAGATAGAGCTCTTAGCTAACAGGGTAGTAATGGAAGACAGGGAAGTAAAATGGGAATGGCTGCCAAGAACCGAGGCGGAGCAAAAGTACGGCTTTAGGCTTTATCAGGGAGGAGTAGTGCCGGGTAGGATAATTAGAATTTTGAACATTAAAGACTGGGATGTGCAGGCATGCGGTGGTACCCACTTACCTAGAACGGGCTTAATAGGTCCAATAAAGATACTTAGGACAGAAAGAATACAGGATGGAGTTGAGAGGATAATATTCACATGTGGCGAGGCAACTATCAAGGAATGGCAGAAGGAAAGGGAGATATTAAGCAGAACGAGTGAGGTATTTAGAGTTCCTCCAGAGAAACTGCCAGAGACTGCAGAGAGGTTCTTTGAAGAATGGAAGCAAGCAAGGAAAGAAGTGGAGAAGCTCAACAAAGAACTTGCGAAGCTTTTAGTCTATGAGCTCGAGAGCAAAGTTGAGAAAATAGGAGAGATTGAGTTCATTGGAGCTATAGTGGAGGGAGAGATAGATCACTTAAGAGAAGCAGCTCTGAAGCTTAAGAAACCAAAGAGGGTTGTTGCTTTGATAAGTGAAGACAGCAAAGCCGTTGTAGTCAGCGTTGGTGATGAAATACCACACAAAGCCGGTGATTTGATAAGGATAATCACGAAGGTTGCAGGCGGAGGCGGTGGAGGTAAGAAAGACCTTGCCCAAGGAAAGATAAAGAACGTCCTGAAGGCTAAGGAAGCTCTAGAGGAGCTCAAAAAGGCTCTCTAATTTTTTCAAATTTTTGGAGGGTTTGAGATTAAAATAAAAGCACTCACTGGAGAATTAAGTAAAACTGCGGAGGAAATAGGTTTTAAAGCCCTTAAGGAGTTCTCCACGAAGGATAATGCAAGAATAGACTTGGCTATTCTGAGAGGGGATGAGAAAATTTTGGCAATTGAGTTTGAGAACTCCTATAAATGGATAAAGCAGAGAATTCTTTACAATGGAATAAAGGCCCACCGTGCTGGCTTTAAACACCTCTGGGTGGTTTATCCCTTTAGAAACGAGCCTTTAAGAAACGGCTGGGTTAGTAATTATCTCAAAGAGCTCGGAATGAATCTCGAAATAGTTTCTCCAGAGGAGATTGAAGAAAGGGTTAGGAAATTTTTAGAATCCTTATAATCCCGTTGGGTTATCAACAAACACAGTCTTGACCCCAAATTTCTCTCTTAGGATGGGCATTAAAGCTTTAACTCCAAGGGTTTCTGTGGCATAATGTCCTGCCGCTATAACGGTTAACTTTCCTTCCTTAGCTGTGTGATAATCGTCGTGTAAAAACTCTCCCGTTATGAAGAGATCAACACCTTTTTCTATTGCCTCTGGGATTGCAAATCCTCCCCTGCCGCTGACTACTGCAACGCTTTTTATTTCCTCGACTCCAAATTCATAGGCTTTTACATACTCAGTCTTCAGCTTCTCTACAAGTATTTGTGCCACCAAGGGTAAAGGTTTTGGTTCCTCAAATTCCGAAATGTATCCAATGCTTATTCCGTTGTACTCTCCGAAGGGTTCCTTTGGCTCCAAACCTAAGAGCTTCAAAAGCTGGGCATTGTTTCCTACCTCGGGATGAACGTCAAGAGGCAAATGAGCAGCGTAGAGGTTCATCTCATTTTCGAGAAGAAACTTAAGCCTCTTCTGCACAAGCCCTCTGACATACTCTATTCCGCCCCATATTAAGCCGTGATGGACTATTAACATATCTGCTCCTAAAGCTCTGGCCTTAACAAAGGTGTCCATACAGGCATCAACTGCAAAAGCGATCTTTTCCACCTCTTCTCTTCCCTCAACTTGTAGTCCGTTTCGGGATTTATCGGGAAAAGAGTTTATGCTTAAATACTCATCAAGGAACGCGATAATTTCCTCCCCTTCCACCATTTTTGTTCACCAAAGTCATTACTCTTTGATGCTTAAAACACTTTCAGGTGAAGACTTTTAAATGCCCATACTATCTTATGAACGTGATAAGAATGGAAGAAAAATATAGAAAAGCCTGTGAGGAGATTGCAAGGGCCGTAATTTCGGGCGAGATTAAGGATAGGAGAGAGCTCAATAGGTTTAAGGTTAAAATCGCTGCTAAATATCATCTCTCAAGGATCCCTACTAATTCAGACGTGCTTAGAGTAATGAGCAGGGAAGATAGGGAGAAGTTCAAGGACTTCCTCAAAAAGAAGCCTACCAGGACAATCAGCGGGGTTGCCGTTGTTGCAATGATGACGAAGCCATTTCCATGCCCGCATGGTAGGTGTATCTATTGTCCCGGCGGTCCAAGCGAGGGTTCTCCCCAAAGCTACACTGGAAAGGAGCCATCAGCTTTAAGGGCTCTTCAGAATGCTTATCATCCCTATCTCATAATGATGAACCGCTTGAAGCAGCTCTATGATATCGGCCACGATATAGATAAAGTTGAGGTCATTATACAGGGTGGGACTTTCCCTGCTGTTGATTTGGATTACCAAGAGTGGTTCATAAAAGAGGCATTCAAAGCCATGAACGATTTTCCCTACTTTAAGGACATTGAGAACCTTGAAGAGAAAATTAGAAAGGCAGTTCTTTTTGGAGAGATTGACGAAGACCCTCTCTTCAAAAAAGCATGGGAAAGGACTCACAAGAAGCCGTACTATTATCTTGAGGAAGAGCAGAGAAAGAACGAGAAGGCAAAGGTCAGAATGGTGGGATTAACTATTGAAACAAGGCCAGATTGGGCTATGGAAAGACAAATCGACAGAATGCTCAAGCTCGGCACAACGAGAGTAGAGCTTGGAGTTCAGACGGTCTTCAATTTCATCTATGAGAGGGTAAAGAGGGGGCACACCGTTGAAGACACCGTGAGAGCTACACAGCTCCTCAAAGATGCTGGTCTTAAGATAAACTACCACATGATGCCGGGTTTGCCGGGAAGCAACTTTGAGAGGGACTTAAAGGCCTTCCAAATAATCTTTGAAGATGAGCGCTTCAGGCCTGATATGCTCAAAATTTACCCCACTCTGGTCACAAAGGACACGCTCCTCTACAGATGGTATAAGGAAGGGAAATATAAGCCTTACACGACTGAAGAAGCTGTCGAGCTGCTTGTTGAAGTGTACAAACTCCTTCCAAAATGGGTTAGAGTTATGAGGATTCAGAGAGACATCCCGGTTCAGCTTGTTGAAGCTGGAGTAAAGCACTCCAATTTGGGACAGCTGGTGTTCAATGAGCTCATAAAGAGGGGCATAAGGCCGAGGGAGATAAGGTTCAGAGAAGTCGGACATCAGATGCAGAAGTTTGGGGTTCAGCCAGAGGTTGAGCACATCAAATTGCTAAGGGAGGATTATAAAGCAAGCGAGGGACATGAGGTATTCCTGAGCTTTGAGGACGTGAAGAACGACATTCTAATCGGCTTCATCAGGCTTAGAATCCCAAGTGAAAAAGCCCACAGGAAGGAAATAAACTGCTGTCCATCAGCAATAGTTAGGGAGCTTCACGTTTATGGACCTTTGGTTCCAATAGGAGGAAAGCCGAAGTACGAGTGGCAGCACAGGGGTTACGGAAGGGAGCTTTTAGCTGAAGCGGAAAGAATAGCGAGAGAAGAATTCGACGTAAAGAAGATGCTCATTATAAGCGGTGTCGGCGTTAGGGAATACTACAGAAAATTCGGCTACAGAAAGGATGGCCCATATGTGAGCAAGAGGCTTGACAAGGGCTATGCAAACTTTGTGAAAAGCAAAGAGTTTGATGCGCATTTGAACACCTGAGCTAGACGTTGTGTATTTTTACTTTCTTTTGTTGTTTGTTGTTTTTACTTTTATCTTTTCGTTTTTTCCAATAGTAAATTTTATATAGTTTGAGTGCTTACTATTTGTGAAAATTTCCTCACGCTTGGGGGGGAATGAGGAAGAAGTTAAGCTTGCTTGTGGTTTTGTTGTTGGTTGGAGCGTACGCAGCTTACGCAGTAAGCCAGCCCAAGCCCCCAGAAGTTAAAGGTTGCGTGAATCCATTTAGAGAAGTCAAGCCTGTGGAAAAAGCTCCAGAGAACTGGTCTTCAGTGCGTGTTTTTACCAAAATCCTCGTTAGCAAGGACCTTAGGAGTTTGGCAAAGCCTTGGGAAGTTGATTATAAGAATGTCAAGATAGTAAAGCACGTTGTAGACTATAACGGCGAGAGGATTGAAATGCTTGCTATGGCTTTTCCATTAAAGGATGGCAAGCACGTAATAGGCTATTATGAATTCTCAAAACCAGTACAAGGAGTTAAAACGAGGGCGTATCTGTTGGAGTTCTCTGTTTCGAATACTGAAAAACGCTTAACAACAAAAGCAATGACCACGAATGGCGAAGTGACACCACTAAGCAGTTGCAAGCACGAATGCACAAGTGACGCAGACTGTGGCTACTTCGCAGACTGTGTCTCGTACTGTTGTGACTATAACTGGGGATGTATGGTAGGTTGTTGTGGCGACTGTGCATTTCCATGCGGAGCATGTGCTAAAGGAAATGTATGGGCATGTGGAGAATGTCTCTATTGTGTTATAGTTTCATGTCCTTTGTGTGCTACTGGATGCTGTGGCGAAGAGGGGACTTACTGTGACTACTTAGCACCGGGACCATGAGGTGTGCAAAATGAGAGAGTTAAGTAACAAGAGGTTTTATTTGGTTCTTGCATTATCTTTAATTTTTACGTGGTTGGCGGTATTGGACAATACACCGCCTTTTATAGCCTTTGGCACAATAGCATTCCCCATGGTGATGGGGTATTTCCTTATAACCTGGAGGGAATTTCCTGGCATTATTTTAGCGAGTGTAGTATGGGGCATTATGATGCTACTAGTGAACTTCCTTGCAGGCTCGTTATCCGAGCAAGTTGTTAGAACTGTTATTCTAAAGATGTCGAACGCTATTGTTGGAGTGTTGGCATTTATAACTTTTGAAAAATTAGTGAGGAAACGTGTACAATAATCGGACCATTAGGTGTGCAAAATGAAAACAGACAGTTCCTTATTCCTTGTTTCCATTTTTGGAGTTCTTTTGGGTGGAGTGGCATTATTAACTGGACTATGCTAGGTATCCCTTCGTAATATTGTACTTTATGCTCGTTTTAGTGTTATTGCCTGCGATTTTAAGAAAAACCTGCCCATAAGCACGGCTGGAATTCTTTTGAGCATCCCCTTGGCTTATTTTGCAGTTGAAAGCATCAAAGGCCTCAGCGCATCGACGTTACTTCTAGTGGCATTTGAACTTGGCCTAATTGGTATATATATTGAAATGATCTGGAGAAGATAGACACCTTAGTACACTGGCTCATACATTTGAGAAGCCCGGATAGCAAAATTTTGTTTGTGTTCTTCCATTAATTTTGGCAGAAAAAGCTTTCAGTTCACAATTATCTTAACTCCTTCTATTTCCTTCTCTTCTCTCTCGATTCTCTCAAATGTGAGCTTTTCCCAGTTAATCCTATAGGAGGAGCCGTTAACATTGGGTACCCAGTCATCTGGATCGAGAATTATCATTGTAGGTCTTCCTTTGGTCTCAACTTCTAAAACAGATGAGCCGTTCACGAAGATCCTCTTCGTTATGTTCTCCACTGGCGTAACAACTTTTACTTCAAGGGGCATTGCAAAGCCGTTCTCTTCACTTATATTGAGCCTTAAAATGTAGTTTGAATCCTTTTGAAAGACTTTTAAGCTTGAAACCGTGAAGTTCGGGTAGTCCGCCCTATAAAACCACTCTCTGAAGAACCAGTCTAAATCTTGCTTGGTTAGATTTTCATAGATTTCCTTAATCAGATCTAATGTTTTCTCAGTTTCCCTGCAGTCTTTAACGTGGCAAATCTCAAGGAGCTCCCTAAGCCCTTGGAAGAAGGTTTCGTTTCCAACAACAAACTGTAGAGAGCGGAAAATAAAGCCACCCCGTTGGTATAGGTTGGTTTGGTGCCTCCTTGTGACGGTGTTAATATCAACTATCGGTGTTCTATCCCTCGAGCTGAGGCATATTCCTTCCCAGTAGTCCGCTTGTTCAAGCGTCGGTTTGTAGAGAAATGACGTGTATGTTGCGAGAGACTCATCTAAAACTCCAAGCTCAGCATATATTCCAAACCAGTTGTGGGCAACTTCATGGGGAATAAGGTTTTCAAATTGGGTTCCTACTGCCCCTCCATAGAGCCCGAATCCTTCAATTTCACTTCTATGCCCTTTGATTCTGATGTAAATGAATTCATCGTACGGATATGGGATCAGATAGAAGGAATACACTTTCAGAATTTTTGCAAGCTCGTCAACAACCCACTCTCCCTCATCTGTTAGTGCGATAACCCTTACACTTCTGCCATATATTTTAATGGACTTTTCATATGTATTCCACTTTCCCAAAAGAATGTAAAATCTCCCACTATCTGTATGGAAGGTATCTCCCTCTGGAAGAAGCGGCTTGTATTTATCGTTTGGAAGCTTTAAAAGACCTGCGAGAGTGTAGTTAGATGTGTGGGAAGAAACTTTAACCATTAAATTTCCCTTCACCTTCGAAAGCCCCATATAAGCCTCGGGTGGAAGGTAGAAGGAGCTTTTGGTTGATTTAATGTGCCAATCGATTATATCCCTCATGTTAACATCAAAAAGAGGCTGATATTTTGAGGTATAAAAAATTTTAATCTGCTGGGTATTCTCAATAGGCTCTATATCCAGTAGCAAAAGACCATATCTTCCGTCGTAAAATGCTGTTATATTGGCCTTTGCGCCGCGAACTTCAATTTCCTCAACCTCGAATTTTAAGATTGATGAGTTCTCAAAGAGGAGGGGTATTGTAGTCGGAGAGCTTAGAGAAAGTTCAATCTCCTGAACTCCTTTGGTTGTAGCATTCCAGCCGTCAAAAGCTATCTCAAGGGTTATAGTTTCATTTCCAATAGTTTCCTCATACTTTTCAAAAAGACGTTTAACATTCGGGACTTCTGAGAACTGGAATCCCTTGAGTTTTACCTTAGAAGGGCTAATACACATGACCATGAGAACTGCCAAGATTATCACTATGATAGAACGCGCTTTCATACATTTGTTTTCTATTCCGAGAGATTTAAAAGTTTCGGGAAGAGCTTTTTATGAGGGGTTAAAAAGTGAGATTCAAGCCAAAACCATTGAAAAGCGATGTGAAGTTTGAGTGCAAATTCTGCTTAGACTGTTGTAGAGGGAGGTTCATTTACCTAACTTTGCATGACATAAAGAACATAATGAGAAGGGGGCATGATCCACAGGATTTTATCCTTTTAACTGCAGAAGAAGGGAAAATACGCTTTGTTTTGGCCTATAGGGAATGGGATCTTGGGTGTGTTTTCCACGATCCAGAGACTGGGAAATGTAAAATCCACGACTACAATCCTTTAATTTGTCAGATCTATCCGTTTATGGTGTCCCACAAGCCGCTTGGCATTAAAGGTGAGGAGCCCTTTGAATATAATGGAGAAAAGCTGTGGCTCTACTATGATGAGAGCTGTCCAGGGATTGGCGAAGGGAAAGAGGTTATAACAAGGGAGGAAGTAGCAGAACTCGGTGTGAGGTTTCATAAAGAATTTGAAAAAACTGATTTGGAAGGCTTAAACACTCTTTTGAACGGTGAAAACAATGGAACTTAGATACAGGAGGGCTTCCTCCTGGGAGTTTGATTTGATAATGAAGGAAGCTGAAAAGTTTGGGGAGTTAAAACATGAGTTCTTTGGAATAGTTGAGGGAAAGTTTAGGGATGTCTATGCGGTAAACGAGGAAGTTTGGAGAGAAATAGAAAACCTAAAGGTAAAGCCCTACGCATTTGGAACCTTTGTGGGTACAATAAAGGTTGACAAAAACCTTGTTGAGAAATTCTATCCAAACATTGAGTTCTTTTATTTTGTGGATATTAAGAAGAACTATGTAGTTCTAAAGCCAAAAACTGCATTTCTTTTCACAACTGGCAAAGACGTGCCGAAAAAAGGGGTCAAGGAGTACAACTGGCAGGGGAGCAAAAAGCTTGTTATCCTAAATGAAGAAGGTCTAATCCTCGGACTCGGCATTATAAACCCAAAGAGCGAAAAGAAGTTCATTAAAAACATTACGGACATTGGGGAGTTCATAAGGCGGCACAAGTAGCGTTTTTGTAGTTTTTAACCGTAAACTTTAAATATCCTCAATATATAATTCCAATTGGTAACTAAAATCACTATTCTCTCTAACCCGCTTGAATCAGATAAAGATCCATTACAGGGGGTGAGAAAGTGATTAAGAGAGTAAAAACTGGTATTCCGGGGATGGATGAGATACTTCATGGAGGAATTCCGGAGAGAAACGTAGTTTTGCTCAGCGGAGGCCCGGGAACAGGAAAGACAATATTCAGCCAGCAGTTCTTATGGAATGGCCTACAAATGGGTGAACCCGGGATTTATGTAGCTCTTGAAGAGCATCCAGTTCAAGTTAGGCAAAATATGGCTCAGTTTGGATGGGATGTCAAGCCATATGAAGAGCAAGGAATGTTTGCCATGGTGGATGCCTTCACAGCTGGAATCGGGAAGTCTAAAGAGTATGAGAAGTATATAGTCCATGATTTAACCGATATTAGGGAGTTCATAGATGTATTGAGGCAAGCTATAAAAGACATCAATGCCAAAAGGGTTGTTGTCGATTCTGTTACGACGCTCTATATAAACAAGCCCGCTATGGCTAGAAGCATAATCCTTCAGCTCAAGAGGGTCTTAGCTGGCACTGGATGTACAAGTATATTTGTGAGCCAGATCAGCGTTGGAGAAAGGGGATTTGGAGGGCCTGGAGTAGAGCACGGTGTTGACGGTATTATAAGACTCGATCTTGACGAGATCGATGGCGAGCTTAAACGCTCTCTCATAGTGTGGAAGATGCGTGGTACAAGTCATTCAATGAGAAGGCATCCATTTGAGATAACCGACAAGGGAATAACAGTCTATGCGAATAAAGTTCTGAAGAGAGGTGGGATTGTAGAAATTTGAGGAGGTGAGGATAATGACAGTTGAGATTCCACTGAACCCTGTTGGGAGGCAGGAGATTCACCAATTAGAAAGCATTCTCCTCTTTGCAACTCTCTTTAGGCCGGAGGTTATTGAGCTAATCAAAGACCCGGCAGAAAGGTTAACATGGGTTGACAGTTTAGCGGTTGCAGCGGGAGCAATTGCGAGAGAAAAAGCAGGAATGACAACAAGCGAGATTGCGAGGGAACTTGGTAGAACTGAGCAGACAATAAGAAAACACCTCAAGGGAGAAAGCAAAGCGGGGCAACTTGTTAGAGAAACCTACGAGCTGATAAAGCAAGGAAAGCTCGATGAGCTAATCAAAACTATTGAAATGATTGAAAAGGGTGGCTTAAAGGAGGTTATTGCTAAAGAAGAATATGAAAAGCTTATGCAGGAGTATGAAAAGCTCAAGATTGAATACGAAAAGGTCAGAGAAGAACTTGAAAAGATGAAGCAAACTGTAGACCTTGAAAGTTTGGAAAAGGCAAGAGAGGAGATAGAGAGACTCAAGAAAGAACTCGAAACAACGAAAGCAGAACTCGAAAAAATCAGGAAGGAAAAGAAAGAGCTTGAAAAAGAGCTCGCAGAGGCTAAAGTAAAAATTATGGAGCTACAAAGCAAAAAGAGTGAGGAGGCGAAAATTAAAGAGCTTGAAGAAAAGCTTAAGGCAAAGGAAGAGGAAATCAAAAGGCTGGAAAGATTGGTCGATGAGATAACACGTGAAAAGATGGAGCTTGAAAAGAAAGTCGAGGAGTTTGAGGGGCTTGCCGATGAGTGGAGAAAAGAAAAAGAAGAGCTTGAGAGAAAAGTCAATGAGCTTTTAAAAGAGAACAATGAGCTCAAACAGAGAATTGAGGAGCTTGAGACGTACAAGATCAGGTTTGAGAACCTCAGAGATAAGATAGAGAAAATAAAGATAGAGCTCGAAAAACTCCTAGAGTGATTATCTCTCGTTTCTTCTGTCTAATTTTTCTTCCCATGTTAGGATCATGTGGGTGAATGTGCCCTCTTCCTCTTTGATACCTCTTTTGACTTCTGAGACGTGAGCGTACTGAGCTTTGAACTTCTCAAGGATGTAATCAACGGCCTTCTCTGGATCTGCCTTCTCGCCGCATGTGTAAACATCTAATGCCGCATATCCTTCCTCTGGCCATGTATGAACAGAAATATGGCTCTCGGCAACAATAACAACTCCGCTAACTCCAGTCGGTGAGAACCTAAAAAAGTAGCTCGCCTTAACTTCCATGTTTCCTACTTTTGCTGCCTCTAGGAAAATCTCTCTTATCTTGTTTGGATCTTTTAGAACCTCTGGATCGCATCCTGAGGCTTCAACCACGTAGTGATATCCAATGGTGTCCATGAGCATCACCTACTTCAGTTATTCACCTTAGGTTTTAAAACTTGTTCTTTATAGTGGCTATTGAATAGATTTTTAAATGCTACGGTGGAGTATCTAAAAAGACAATGCAGTACATTAAAAATCCATAGAGGTGAACACAATGCTCGAAAATACCCTCAAAAAACTCGCAACTGCAGATCCTAAAAAAATGATAACTTACCCATTAATCGTTTTTCTCGTAGCACTTTTAATATTGGTGATCCATTTTCCAACCCTTGGAACAGATCTTAAGGGAGGAGTGGTTATAACTATTCATGGAGGAAATGCAGACGCAAAAGATGTTGAAAGCCTATTAAAAGCGGAAAATTTTGAAGTAACGGTTAGAGAAATTAAGAGTATTACTGGGGATACAAGAGTGGAAGTGAGGGCATCTACCGATGTTAACGTACAAAGAATAATCGAACTCATAAAGTCAAAATATCCCGATGCAGCAATCTCACAAACCCAATTTGGACCTAGTTTATCAAGAACGGCTCAAGAACAAAGTTTGAAAGCAGTTTCTCTAGCCTTTCTAGGGATGGCTGTTGTTGTGTTTTTGTTCTTTAGGGTTCCAGTCCCATCGTTGACTGTCATATTCTCGGCCCTTTCAGACATGACAATAGCCCTTGCCTTAATGAGCATCTTTGGTTTGGAGCTAACTCAAGCAACAATCGCTGCTCTATTAATGCTTATAGGTTATTCCGTTGACAGCAACATACTCCTCACTACCAAGCTTTTGAGGAGGAAGGAAGACACCGTTGAGGAGGCTTATTTTTCAGCTGTCTCTACGGGCTTTACTATGAGCACAACCACGTTGGGAGCTTTAGCTTCACTATGGGCAATCTCCCAAGCAGAAGTCATAGATATGATAGCCGCTGTACTGATTTTTGGATTGTTGGCTGATTTCATGAACACATGGATACTCAATGCTGGAGTGCTAAGATGGTACATACAAAGGGGTGAGAAAAAATGAATCTAAAGAAGCTCCTCTTGAACGGCAGGGTTCTTTTGCTCATACTTGTTATCGTGGGCTCGATCTTAACAATAATTGCTCAGGGGATAACCTATGGTTTGGACATAAGTGGAGGTGTTGAAATAACTGTACAGCTTGAAAAACCTGTTGACCAGTCAACTATGGAAGAGGTTAGAATTTCCCTTGAGAATAGATTGAACACTCTTGGAGTTAAAGATATCACGTTAGAGCCATGGGGAGATCAAATAATAAAAATAAGAGTTGCTAATGTCACGGAAGAGGAAGCAAACAGCATTATAGACACCATAAATCGTCAGGGTGTTTTCTACGCTGAATTCAATGGTGTCATATTTGCAACTGGGGCTGACATAAAGAGGGTTGATCAGGTAAGCTACGAGCCCAGAGAGGGAGCTTGGATTGTTCCGTTTTCAATATCTAAAGAAGCCGCGGAAAAGTTTGCACAGTTAGCACTGGGAAAAGTGGGCTATCCCGTAGACATCTTTCTCGACCCGCCGGTAAATTCAACTTTGATAGTTTCACAAGAGATATACACACTAATGAACTCAAATGAATTTCAGTTTGTGCCTGATGCCAAACCTTTACCACAAAGGCTTAAAGAGGCGTTCAACATTGATGTAGTCCCTTACACAAATCAAAGCGTTGAGGAAATAGCCAAGCTTGCCCAAGGGAAAGAAAAGGTTATCCTCGTGGGCGTTAATGGAGAGCTAGAATCAACCTTGAAGAACTTGGGAATAAAAGTTGAAAAGAGAGAACCAAGGGCTGGAGAGGCGGCAGATGAATTTATTAGGAGAATATTAGGTCTTTATGGGCCATATAGACTTCAAGAAGGACTCACTACTGGAGAACCCCACACTGAATTGGCAATTTCAATTGGGGGGTCCAAAGAGGACATTGCAGCAATGAGACAGGCTCAGGTCGTTTCAGTGGTGTTAAGGAGTGGATCACTTCCAGTAAAAGTTTTTGTAGAAGGAGTTAACTACATCCCCCCAACCTTGGGAGAGCAGTTTAGAAAACAAGTAGTACAAGCTGGGATAGTGGCTTTGCTAGTGGTTGGATTAATAGTCTATCTCCACTACAGAAAGGCAAGAATAGCTATTCCAGTAGTGCTTACAAGTTTAAGTGAGGTTATTGCAATTTTGGGAGTTGCTGCACTGATAAGATGGAATCTCGATTTGCCAAGTATAGCTGGTATAATAGCGGCTATAGGTACTGGAGTTGATCAGCAAATAGTCATAACAGACGAGCTTTTGGGCGGAAGAAAGAAAGAAAAAATCACAAAGAGAAGTGGAGTGCTGAAGAGAATGGGAAGGGCGTTCTTCGTTATCTGGGCATCAGCAACCACCACAATAGTTGCAATGAGCTTTCTATTCAAGTTCTTCGTAGGAGGTTTGAGGGGCTTTGCCTTCACCACAATACTTGGAGTGCTCATTGGAATATTGATAACAAGGCCAGCATATGCTGAAATAGCAAAAGTGCTCCTCAGTGAAGAGAGGTGAGAGTAGATGTTTATTGTGATAATGGGGGCCGGAAGGGTTGGATACCTTGTAGCTAAGATGCTGGAAAATGAGGGGCATGATGTTACAATAATTGACATAGACAAGGAGAGAGCCAAAGAGCTCTCCTTCCTTATTAATGGTCTTGTGATTGAGGGAGATGCTACGGACCATAAGACCTTAGAAGAGGCTAATGTGAAGCAGGCAGATGCTTTTGCAGCATTAACTGGGAGAGATGACGCAAACATATTAGCGTGCATTCTCGCAAAGCACCTAAATCCTGAGATAAAGACCGTTCTCAGGATAAGTAAACCGAAAAATAAGGAAGTCTTTGAAAGGGTTGAGGATCTAAAAAAATACTTTGATGTAGTTATAAGCCCGGAGGAAATAGCAGCTAACTACATCTTCAGGAGTTTGACAACTCCAGGGTTTGATAGGGTTTTGTTCCCTAGGGAAGGAGCAGAAATCGTTAAGTTCCGTTTGGATGATGAGAGTGAAATTTCAGAAAAGTCAGTAAAAGACCTCAACTTGCCAAGGGACTCCCTTATAGTGGCAATATATGATGAAAAGGGGAACTTAACAATCCCCTCAGGGGATACGAAACTTCCTAAAAAGGGCGAAGTGGTTGTTTTTGCCAAAAATTCAGTTCTAAACGAAATCAAAAAAATTTTTGAACAGAAGAAAAGCGATGGAGAACAGACTTGAATTATATCCAAATTAATCCTTGAATCTCTTTTATTGTTTTATCATTTATGCAAAAATTTTCATCTTTTCTGTCCTCCTTTGTGCACTTTTGAGCATAAATTATTTAAAGCGTTTACTTAACACTCCTTTGTACGGGTTACTTTCATTAAATTCATCGGAGGGCTTCTCATGGAGACAATCATTAAAGAAATTGTGGATGCCGAGAAAAAAGCCGAAGAAAGAATTGAAAAGGCAAAAGAAGAGGCAAAGGTAATAATAAACCGTGCAAAAGAAGATGCTAAAAAAATTGAAGAGGAAATTCTAAAAGAAGCCCAAGAAAAGGCGAACTCCCTTATAGAAGCAAAAAGATCAGAAGGAGAGCAGGAAGCAAAAAAGATTTCTGAAGAGGGTGAAAAAGAACTTGAGGAGATAAGGATTAAGGCCACACAAAACTTTGAACAAGCAATTGAAGAGGCAATAAAGCTCATTAGAGGTAGATGAGAGATGTTCAAACCGGAAGAGATGGCCAAAATAGAGGTGTTGAGCCTAAACAGATATAAGGATTATATCTTGACTTATCTCCACGAGCAGGGAGTTCTAGAGATTCGAGAAATTGATGTGGATCTTGCCCAGAAAGACGCCCCGAATGAGTTCTATAGAAAGGCTGCATCTTACAGCATTAGCCTTTCTCGTCTTATAGATTTCTTGAAATCCTACAAAGAACAGGAAACAGGTGGCATTAAAGGATTCATTTTTCCAGAATTAAAACCAAAGAAAAAATACAAATACAGGGGAATTGAGAACCTAATAAAAGAAATCGAAAGCTTTCTTGAAAATGCTGAGCCAGAAATAAAAAGCGTTGAAGGCAAGATAACTTCTTTGAATACTGAAATAGAAAGATTAAAAACTGAAATAGAAATCTTGGAACTACTTTCAGCATTGGACATTGAGGTGGAATACCTCAAACCTACAAAAAGTGTGGAAATAGTTGTGGGTTTTGTTGAAAAAGACAAGTTTTTGCCCCTGATTGAAGAACTAAAAAAAGCCCTCAATGATAGATTAGCGTATGTTTCGAGGGATTTGAAGGGAAAGGTTCTTGTTGTCATTGCCCTGTTGAAAAAGGACTACGACAAAGCTAATCCCATTCTTGCAAAATATTCCTTTGAAAGAATTGAAGTCCCTGAAGTGAAAGGAAAGCCAAGAGATGCTATAAAAGCTCTTCAAAAAGAAATAGCAAGTCTCAACAAGGAACTAGAAGTAGCAGAAAAAGAGGCAAGAGTTCTCGCCGAAAAGTATCACGATGAGCTGGTCTTCTATCAAGAACTCATGGAGAATGAAAGGGAAAAAGCGAACATGCTCAGCAATTTGGTGAGAACGAACATGACTTTTGCCCTTACTGGATGGCTACCGAGAAAAGAGGTTCCCAAAATCCTAGAGGGACTTAACAAGATATCCCGCGGCAAAATCTATGTAAATGTAAGATCACCAACACCGGAGGAACTCGATGAAATACCTGTAAAGCTAAAGAATCCCAAATTCATTGAACCTTTTGAAATGCTGACTGAAATGTTTGGTGTTCCAAAATACAACGAACTGGATCCTACTCCCATATTGGCGTTCACGTATTCGTTTTTCTTTGGTTTCATGTTGACGGACTTTATGTACGGGCTGATAATAGCAGTAGTGGCTACATTGCTTACAATGGGACACAAAAAGCTCAATGACGGTGTTTATAAGTTCTCAAACATCCTCTTGTGGAGTGCATTTTTCACCATTGTAATGGGAATCCTCTTTGGCAGTTATTTTGGAGATGCTTTTCAGAGAGCAGGTATCAATGTACCGGCACTTTTAGACCCAATGAGGGGAGCTTTAGTGGTCTTGGGACTAGCGTTGGCAATTGGATTGCTTCATCTCTTTATTGGCTATACACTGGGGTTCATAGTTAAGATAAAGAACAAAGAAACGGCCAATGCAGTATTAGAACAACTTCCGTGGATGCTCATAATTTTGGGAGTAATTTTCCTTGCATTCTCAATGGCAGGATTCACGAGTATTGTACTAGGAGAGGCCTTTTTACTGCCAGGCATTGTCCTCTTTGTAATCGCTGAGATCAGAAGTGACTTGCCAATACTGATGAGACTATTGATGACAATCTCAGACTTCTTCGGCTTCATTGGCAACTGGCTGAGCTACGCTAGGTTAATGGCATTAGCATTGGCAACAGCAGGAATAGCGATGGTAGTAAACATAATCGTGGCAATGATCTGGGGTATTAAAATAGGCCCAGTGCCTCTGGGCATAGCAGTTGGTTTAGTGGTATTTATTGGAGGACATATCTTTTCAACGGCAATAAACGCTCTCGGAGCATTTGTTCACGCTTTACGTTTGCATTATGTTGAATTTTTTGGAACGTTTTACTCAGGTGAAGGTAAGAGATTTGAGCCCTTTAAAGCTAAAAGAGAAGTATCTGAGCTTGAATTAGAGATTTAGGAGGTGTAAGGAAAATGGAGCCAATAGTTTACGTTGCATTGGGTGCCGCACTTGCGGCAGGTATAGCTGGAGCAGCCTCTTCATTTGGTGTTGGAATTGCTGGAGCTGCGGCAGCAGGAGCAGTTGCAGAGGATGAGAAGAACTTTAGAAATGCACTGGTATTACAAGGTCTCCCAATGACTCAGAGTATTTATGGGTTAATAACCCTGTTCCTAATTGCTCTCGTGTCAGGTATACTTGGAGGAGGATTTAAGTTCGCCGAAACTACCACAGAAAACCTCATTAAAGCAGCCATTCTTTTGGGAGCAGGTTTAACCGTTGGACTAACCGGTCTCTCAGCAATTCCCCAGGGTATAATAGCTTCAGCTGGAATTGGAGCAGTTTCAAAGAACCCCAAGACATTCACCCAAGCGATTATATTTGCCGCTATGGCCGAGACAATGGCAATCTTTGGTCTCGTTGGGGCTTTGATCCTCATAATTACGGGAGTTGGCTTCTGAGCCTTCTCCCTATTATTACCAGGAGGAATCCTCAATGGAAGGAGCAAAGCTAATTATCGAAGAGATCAACAGGGAGGCAGAGCTGAAAATAAAGTACATCCTAGAAGAGGCAGAAAAAAAGGCAGAAGAACTTAGAAAGGAGGCTGAAAAAAGAGCAAAAGCAAAAGCTGAGTGGATAATTAGAAAGGCCCAAACACAGGCAGAACTTGAGAAGCAGAGAATAATCGCTAATGCAAAGCTTGAAGTTAGAAGGAAGAAGCTTGCACTTCAAGAGGAGTTAATTAATGAGGTTTTGAAAGCATTAAAGGAAAGGCTAACCTCAATATCGGAAGAAGAATACCTTGAAGTCCTCAAAGAGTTAATTATTCAGGGAATCGAAGAACTGGGAGAAGGGAAGGTGATAGTAGCTTCAAATAAAGAGACTCTCGCTCTATTGGAAAAACACTTGGAAGACATTAAGAAGGAGGCAAAAGAGAGACTCGGAAAGGACGTTGAAATAGACATAGGAACACCAATAGAGACCATCGGGGGAGTTGTAATATACAACTCCGATAGGAGCATAAGAATAGACAACACATTTGAGGCAAGAATGGAGAGATTTCAAAGTGATCTTCGTTCTATAATAGCAAAAACCCTGTTTAGGTGAGGAATGTGGAAGTTAGCACCATAACAGCAATTCTTGACACAAGTTTGGCGGTCATATTTACATGGGTAGCCTACAAAACCGGACAAATTTTGTGGAAGTACACCCCATATTCATACCCAAACGCTAGAATCAGGGCAATGGAGGCGAGGCTTTTCACAGAGCAGAAGTTCAACGAGTTAGCGGAATCAAAGACCCCGAATAACTTTATCATGAACCTAGAGGACACAGATTACAAGCCGTATTTAACATCTCTCCCGGCTTTGAACTCCGAAAGTATAGATAGAGCCCTTGACAAAGCTTTGACAGACACATATGGACTTTTCTTTAAAATCCTCCCCAAGAGGACAAGAGAGTTCTTCAAACTTCTCCTTGAAGAATGGGACGTTAGGAACATAACTTCTTCTGTTAAAGCAAAGCTAAGGGGAGAAGTTGCTAGGGATTACATAAACGAAATTGGCACAATGGTTGAAAAAGTGAAGGCCATTGCTGATGCAAAGAGCTTTGAGGAAATACTCGTTATACTGGAAGGGACAGAATATGAGGGGGCTTATCAAAAGTTCTTACTAAAGGAGATAACACCAGAGGAGTTTGAAACAGAACTTTACAAAAACCACTATCTGAAGCTCTCCAAATATGCAGCGACAAGAAAAGATGAGGAAAAGACAATTCTGCAGGAGTTCGTGAGCCTAAAAATCGACAAGATAAACCTAAGCACGATACTTAGAGGAAAGGCACATGGGCTAGGGGCTGATAAACTTAAAAATTCTCTGATACCTGGAGGCAAGATCAAGAGGAAGACCCTTGAGGCTCTTGCAAACATGGAAGATGTCGAGATGGTTCTGGCAGAGTTAGACTCCACAGAGTACTCGGGGATAATAAGGGAGCACAGAGAAGAGATACTGGAGGACATTTCAGCATTTGAGAGAGCATTTGATAGGTACATACTTCAAAGAATGGCGGAGCTGACGAGATTCTATCCATTGAGTATTGCAGTGCCCTTAAGCTATATTCTCCAAAAAGAAAGTGAAATACGGAAGCTCAAGGCAGTAGCAAAGCTAATAGAGGACGGTGTAAAGCCAGAAACCATAAAGAAAGTAATAGGTGAACTGCCATGAAAATAGTGGTTCTTGGAGATAAGGACACTACACTCGGTTTTAGACTTGCAGGAGTTCACGAAGCGTACTCATTTGGAGAAACTATGCATGAGTTAGAAAGAGCAAAAAATAAGCTAAAAGAGCTTATAGAAAGGGAAGATGTTGGTGTAATTCTGATAACAGAACGACTGGCACAAAAAGTTGAAATTCCTGACGTGACTTTCCCGATAATCCTTCAAATTCCTGATAAGTATGGATCACTCTATGGTGAGGAACAATTGAGGGAAATCGTTAGAAAAGCCATAGGTGTAGAGATAAAGAGGTGAAAAACATGGGAAGGATAATTAGAGTTACCGGACCGTTAGTTGTGGCTGATGAGATGAGAGGCTCGAGAATGTATGAGGTCGTTAGAGTTGGAGAACTTGGGCTTATTGGAGAGATAATTAGACTGGAAGGAGACAAAGCTGTTATCCAAGTTTATGAAGAAACCGCAGGTGTTAGGCCCGGTGAACCCGTTGTCGGGACGGGAGCCTCTTTGAGTGTTGAGCTTGGTCCAGGGTTGTTAACCTCAATCTACGATGGAATACAGAGACCTCTAGAAATCTTGAGAGAGAAAAGCGGAGATTTCATAGGAAGAGGACTTACCGCTCCAGCGTTGCCTAGGGACAAGAAGTGGCACTTCACACCAAAGGTGAAAGTTGGTGATAAGATCGTTGGCGGAGACATAATTGGTGTTGTTCCCGAAACGAGCATCATAGAGCACAAAATAATGGTACCGCCCGGGATTGAAGGCGAGATAGTAGAGATTGCTGAAGAGGGAGATTACACGATAGAAGAAGTCATTGCAAAGGTTAAAACCCCAGACGGGGAGATAAAGGAGCTTAAGATGTACCAAAGATGGCCTGTTAGAGTTAAAAGACCATACAAAGAGAAGCTCCCTCCAGAGGTTCCGCTAATTACTGGTCAGAGAACCATCGATACTTTCTTCCCTCAGGCAAAAGGAGGAACCGCTGCAATTCCGGGACCATTTGGAAGTGGAAAGACGGTAACACAGCACCAATTAGCCAAGTGGAGTGATGCTGAAGTTGTAGTATACATTGGTTGTGGCGAGAGAGGAAACGAGATGACGGATGTTCTTGAAGAGTTCCCCAAGCTGAAAGACCCGAGAACAGGCAAGCCATTGATGGAGAGAACCGTTCTCATAGCAAACACCTCAAACATGCCCGTTGCTGCTAGAGAAGCCTCTATTTATACGGGAATTACAATAGCAGAGTATTTCAGAGATATGGGTTATAACGTAGCTTTAATGGCAGATTCAACTTCAAGATGGGCCGAAGCTTTGAGAGAAATCTCAGGAAGACTTGAGGAAATGCCTGGTGAAGAAGGTTACCCAGCTTATCTAGCTTCAAAGATAGCCGAATTCTATGAAAGGGCCGGAAGGGTTAGAACGTTAGGAAGTGACGGTAGAATTGGAAGCGTAAGCGTTATTGGAGCTGTTTCTCCGCCAGGTGGTGATTTGAGCGATCCTGTCGTACAGAACACTCTAAGAGTCGTTAAGGTCTTCTGGGCTTTGGACGCTGATCTGGCAAGGAGGAGGCATTTCCCGGCAATTAACTGGCTTACGAGCTATTCTCTCTATGTGGACTCTATAAAAGACTGGTGGCACAAAAATGTTGACCCAGAATGGAAGGCGATGAGAGATGAGGCAATGGCACTCCTGCAGAAGGAATCTGAGCTTGAGGAGATAGTTAGAATAGTGGGCCCAGATGCATTACCAGAGAGAGAAAGAGCTATCCTTCTAGTAGCAAGGATGATCAGAGAGGATTACCTCCAGCAAGACGCCTTCCATGAGGTTGACACGTACTGTCCTCCAAAGAAGCAGATAACAATGATGAAAGTTATACTCAACTTCTACCACTATACAATGAGGGCAATAGATATGGGAGTTCCGGTAGAGGAAATTGCAAAGCTTCCTGTTAGAGAGGAGATAGGAAGAATGAAGTACAATCCAAACGTTGAGGAAATAGCTTCACTAATGAAGAAAACAGAAGAGCAGTTTGAGGAGCTCTTTAAGAAATACGGGGAGTGATAAAGATGCCCGGAATGGAATACTCCACAATAAGCAAGATTTACGGTCCTTTGATGATAGTTCAAGGCGTTAAAGGGGTAGCCTACGGGGAAGTTGTGGAAATAGAAGTCGAAGGTGGAGAGAAAAGAAAGGGGCAGGTGCTAGAGGCGAGAGAAGACCTAGCTATCGTCCAAGTTTTTGAGGGGACAAGAGACCTCGACGTCAAAACGACGAGGGTTAGATTCACAGGAGAAACGCTCAAAGTTCCGGTGTCAATGGACATGCTTGGAAGGGTATTCAACGGTATTGGTGAACCAATAGACGGTGGGCCTGAAATAATACCTGAAGACAGGAGAGACGTTCACGGAGCTCCTTTGAACCCTGTGGCAAGAGCATATCCAAGAGACTTCATTCAAACCGGTATCTCAGCAATAGATGGGATGAACACCCTTGTTAGGGGTCAAAAGCTCCCAATATTCAGCGGTAGTGGTTTACCTCACAATATGCTCGCCGCTCAGATTGCGAGACAAGCAAAGGTCTTGGGTGAAGAGGAGCAGTTCGCTGTTGTATTTGCCGCAATGGGTATCACATATGAAGAGGCAAACTTCTTCAAGAAGAGCTTTGAAGAGACCGGAGCAATTGAGAGGGCAGTGCTATTCCTTAACCTTGCAGACGATCCAGCAATTGAGCGTATCATCACCCCGAGAATGGCTCTTACCGTTGCTGAATATCTAGCTTTTGACTATGACATGCAGGTTCTGGTTATCTTAACGGATATGACCAACTATGCAGAGGCTTTGCGTGAAATTTCAGCAGCAAGAGAAGAAGTTCCAGGAAGAAGAGGTTATCCAGGTTACATGTACACTGACCTTGCAACTATCTATGAGAGAGCTGGTAGAGTCAGGGGAAGGAAGGGAAGCATAACTCAGATGCCAATACTCACAATGCCCGACGATGACATTACCCACCCAATTCCGGATCTTACAGGATATATCACCGAGGGGCAGATAGTTTTGAGCAGAGACCTTCATAGAAAAGGTATTTACCCACCAATTGATGTGCTCCCAAGCCTTAGCAGATTGATGAAGGACGGTATAGGAAAAGGAAGAACAAGAGAAGATCACTCCCAGCTAAGCCAGCAGCTCTATGCGGCTTATGCGGAAGGTAGGAGTCTTAGAGACCTTGTGGCGGTTGTAGGTGAAGAAGCCCTAAGTGAGACTGATAGAAAGTACCTTGAATTCGCAGACAGATTCGAGAGAGAGTTTGTCGCCCAGGGATACGATGAAGACAGGGGAATCTTTGAGACCCTAGACCTCGGATGGGATCTCCTATCAATACTGCCGGAGTCAGAGCTCAAGAGAGTAGAGAGGAAGTACATAGAGAAGTACCATCCAAAATACAGACACTCCTCTTGACTTCTTTTATTTTGAGGTGAGCTAAATGACGAAAATACTGAAAGTCAAGCCAACCAGAATGGAGCTTTTGAGACTAAAGAGAAGGATAAAGCTGGCTGAAAAGGGGCACAAAATTCTCAAGGAAAAGCAAGATGCCCTTATTATGGAGTTCTTCACAATATACGATGAGGCTCTGGCACTGAGAAGGGAACTCAATCAGAAAATAGCGGAAGCATTTGAACAGCTTAGATTAGCTGAGATAGACACGGGAATTGTCAGGCTTAGCGAGATAGCCCTTAGTGTAAGGCCAAATAAAGAGATAGATATTAAAAGAAGGAACATCATGGGAGTACCGGTGCCTTTAATTGAGGCGGAGGGATTTAAGAGAGACCCCAGCGAGAGAGGCTATGCTTTTGTTTCAAGTTCTTCCAAGGTGGATATTGCATCGGAAAAATTTGAAGAAGTTCTTGAGCTGGCTATAAGGCTAGCAGAAGTGGAGGAAACACTAAAGAGGCTTGCTAAAGAGATTGAAAAAACAAAAAGAAGGGTTAATGCCCTAGAATATATCATCATTCCAAGAATGAAAGAAACTGTGAAGTACATAAGTCAGCATCTGGATGAGATGGAGAGGGAAAACTTCTTCAGATTGAAGAGAGTTAAGGCTCTTCTCGAAGCTAAAGCTCAGGCTTAGTTAGCTTTTTATCTTTTTATTGAGATTCTCTTCTGGTGAGACATATGACGTTCAAGTTGTTCTATATCGACCCCTACCTAAGAGAGGCTTCTGCAAAGATTGAGGATGTTGAAGTTAGAGGGAATAGAATTAGGGTATTGCTTGATAAGACAATATTTTATCCCGAAGGCGGCGGACAACCCAGCGACAGAGGGGTAATAAAGGGGGATGGCTTTAGGATTGAAGTTGAAAAAGTTGAGGGAAAAGATGAAATCTGGCATGAAGGAAAGCTCAAAGGGAGGATTCCAAAGGAAGGGGAGGAAGTGAAGCTTGAGCTTGACTGGGAATGGAGATACGAAAACATGAGGCAACACACTGGCCAGCACATACTTTCTGCAATCTTGAAAAGGATGTACAACAGCGATACCACTGGATTTCAGATATTCTCGGAATACAACAAGATTGAGATCAATTTTGATGAGGAATTAACGTGGCAACACATTCTCGCTGCAGAGCTTGAAGCCAATGAAATCGTTTGGGCCAACATTCCCGTAGAGGTTAAAGAATATGAGGAGCTTCCCGAAGAGGTAAGTTCCGCTCTTAGAAAATCCCTACCTAAGGATATATCAGGAAAAATCCGAGTGGTGAAAATAGGAGACGTTGATCTAATTCCCTGTGGAGGAACTCACGTAAAAAATACCGGAGAAGTTGGCTTCATAAAAGTCCTCAATTTCTACAGAAAAACCAAGAACATCTGGCGTATAGAGTTTGCCTGTGGATATAGGGCTCTCATATACTTAAACAAGCTCTTGGAAGATTACTGGGAAAGCCTAGATAAGATGCCCAACAAGAATAGGCCCCTGATTGAAAGGGTTGAAGAACTAAAACAAGAGCTCGAAAACATCGAAAAAGAAAAAGTTGAACTGAGGAGAGAGCTTTGGGAATGGAAAGGCAAGGCATTGCTTTCCAATGCCGATGAGAGTGACGGAATAAAAGTAATCTCCTACATTGAGTCAATGGACATGAAAGACGCACAGGCATTTATTGTGTATCTTGTAGATAAGAACCCTAACACAGTAGTTTTGGCAGTTGGAAAAAATTACGTGATCTTTGCAAAGAACAAAAACACGAGAGGCATTCGCATGAATGAACTCCTCAGAGAAGTTCTCAAAGAAGTCGGCGGCGGTGGCGGTGGAAGTGAGATTCTAGCAAAGGGTGGGGGCTTTAAGAAAACTCCCGAGGAAGTACTTGAAGTTGCAAGGAGGATATTAAAAGAAAAGCTTAAGAGCTAGAGCCACTTTGGCTTTAGCCCTGCCCACATTCTCATCTTTTCGTGGGCTATTATCCTTGGGATGTTGCCTTTTTCTCTTGGCCCCGGGTTCTTCATGTAGAAGGCGTTAACCTCATAGACAGTTCCAAATTCTTTCCTTTCTACTGCCATTTTGCCCAATCTTACTAAATCAACCAGCAACCCTGCCAAGGCTGGACTATCGTTGATTCTTCCGGTTATCACAAGCTCATCAACTGCTCCGTTGAAGCTGACGTATTCGATGTGCATGGCAATGAATTTTTTGTCTCCTAACGGCTCGAGGAACCCGGTTGGCTTGATGTAATGGGGAGCCTCATAGCCGAGGAGGTCTTTAACTACACTTGATTTTGTGAATTCTTTGCTTTTATTTCTCTCCTTGTCTGTCAGAGCCAAAAAATCAGTGTTACCACCGATGTTGAATTGGGCTATGTCTCTAACGTATCTATTTCTCTGAGCTAGGTGAGCCAAGATATCAGCTGTTAGCGGTGTTGCTCCTGTGGCTCCATCATCACCAAAAATAACTAAGTTGCTCTCTTTGGCAAGCTCCACAAAAGCGGGGTCGTTTGCTATGAGTGTGGGAATAGCGTTTACGAAAGCAGCCCCCCCTCTTTCCTTTGCGTACAGAGCGGCAGCATAAGCATAAACTTGAGTTGCAGTTAATCTTTCTCTCTCGTCGTTTTCAATGGCTTTTATAAGTTCTTCCTTGTTTCCGAACGGAACAAAGGCTTCTGTAGTACAAACGTTGACAATTACATCAACATCAAGTTCTTTCCATTCTTCAACAAGCTTTTCAACAGCTTCCTTAAGGCTCGTTTCATCCTCAAGGCCCTCAGCCTCTATGGGGAGGTTTCTTAAGCTTCTGAGATGAATTCCCTTTCTTACGATTATGTTCTTGAGGGCTTCTGGGATTTTGTCGTCCCAGTAGTTCTTCACAACCTCATATAGAGACTTGCCAATTTTGTTTTTGTCAACATCATAGCTTCCAACGATTTCTATGTCTTCGACTTTTATTGGGAGTTCGTTCTGAAGTGGAATTCCATAGTAGCCAAGCTCTCCTGTTTTTATCCTTTCAACTCCAAGAGCAAAAATGCTCCCTACGTATCCTTGGCCTAGTATTACAACACGAACCATGCTCTCACCTCCAGTATTGTTATTTTACACGTATTAAATATTTTTTGGTTTATAATCTTTTATGACCATATATAACACTTTCGGTGATGCACATGCTAAAACTCGACTAAAGTTACATAAAGTTTATAAAATTTGACTCCCAAAATATCACCGGTAGCTTTGCTACCATATCTTCAATTATAATAAGCTTATGCCACTTTTGGCATCTTGAATCCCAGAGCTTTTTCGAGGTGGTGGCTGTGAAGGGAAAAGTGGGGATATTGCTGGCAATGGTGGTGCTTTTTGGAGTGATCGCCAGTGGATGCATTGGTTCACAGGAGACCTCAGAGACCAAAACGACAAGCGTTGAGCTAACTGGAGACTTTGTAAAGGATGTTTTAGCAATAGGGAAGGCACTTGAAAGCAACGGAGTAAGTGAAGTAAAATTCTCTGCGTGGGGGTCTGGAGACCCCAACAGCGTGATGAGAGTTTATGGGATTGTAGAGGCAGCGAGAAGGATAAACAAAGTTTGGGAAGAAAATGGGGTTAACGTGAGGATAACAATAACGGATACACACTATGTTGCCTCTTTCCAAGATGCCTATCAAGAATATCTCAGCAAACAGCCCCTAGGACAAGCTGGGGATTTCTTTGTGAACTCTTACGCATTCTTACCGACCCTTGCAGACGAGGGTTACATTCTTGATATAACCGAATATGCAAACGCATACAAAAATGTGATAGAGGACTTCTATCCCTCACTTATTGAGGCATCAAAATTCAACGGGAAGCTTTACGGCTTGCCACAAGACACGGAAGCTAGGCCCCTATACATAAGAAAAGATGTTGCGGCAAAAATCGGCTTTAACTTGGAGGGAATTGAAGAAAAAGTTAAGAACGGAGAATTCACATGGAGCGATGTTTACTACTGGGCTAAAAAAGCAAAGGAAAGCGGAGTAGAGTGGGGATTGATACACAGAAAAGGATCCGCACATCCGGACCTAATTCAATTCATCTTTGCCTTTGGTGGCAAGTTGTACAATGAAGACTCTGGAAAGCTTGTGGTTGATGTTCCAGCGGTTTACAAGTGGCTTTACGTAGAGTGGAAGTTTGCCCAAGATGGATTGCTCCCCAAAGACATAATGAGCTGGGACTGGGCAAAGCAGATTCATCCTGCAATAGTTGAAGGAAGAACTCTCTTCGACATAGGCGGTACATGGTATTGGACAGAATGGCAGACCAAGGAATACTATGGAAAAGAAGGCACTCCAAGACCGCTGAAACCAGAGGAAGTTCAAGCTTGGTTTGCTTATACTTTGTTCCCAGCCGGAGAGAAGGGTCTAAAGCCTGTAACTCTAAGCCAGCCGTTTGTTTGGATGATAAACTCCAAAGCTGGCCAGCAAAATCCAAAGTACGATGAGCTCAAAGATCTTTACCACAAGTTAGCATTCTTAATGATAATAAAGGCAAGTGATCCCGACATAAACGCAATCCACAGTGTGATAAGTGCCCATCTACCAGTTAGGAAAGAAGCTGCAAAGTTGATCAGTGATGAGAAATGGCTCAATGATCTCAAGAACCTCAACCTTGATCTCGATCCTCAAGTCAAGGATAATATAAAGGATATAGTTGCCACCACAGTGCACCCAATAAACGCCAAGTTCCTCGCCGATGTGAGCTATATGCTCGAGTACACAAAACTAGCCCCAGCACATCCAAAGTATCCAGCATTGGCTGATATCTTCAAAGAGGCAGTGGATAAGGTATTGAGAGGAGAAATGACACCGGAAGAAGGTGTTAACTACATTATCCAAAAAATCAATGCAGATCCAGAATTAGCCCAAAACGTGGAAGTAGTGGGAGAAATTCCAAGGGACTGGAAATTCCCATGAGGTGGGAACTATGAAGGGAGAAAAGCTTCGAAACCTTTCCTTTTTTCTTTCTCCCATGATTATAATGGTTGGGTTATTCTATTTGATTCCCTTAATATTCACGATCTACATAAGCTTTACCAAGATGAGAAACTGGAATATTGAGAGGTACTTGACCGAGATTGTGGGGTTTTACAATTATCAGAGGCTCTTCCATATGTTCCAACATGATCCGTTAATGAGAACTGTGCTCTTAACTACTATCGTTTTTGTTGGGATAACCCTTATTATAAATGTCTTTGGAGGTCTTCTTTTGGCTTTAGGAACATTTTTCATAAATGAAAGCTCAGCTTCAGCCATTAGACTTCTATGGTTGTTGCCCAGAATGTCTCCCATAGCCGTTTACAGCTTGGTATGGTACTACTTCTTTCATGGGAGTAATATTGGTACTTTAAATTCCATCCTTATGAAGTTTGGTGTGATCTCTCAACCCGTTCCGTGGGGTCAAATCGTTCCGTGGGGAGCTTGGAGCATAATCATCTTTGTTAATGGTCTTGTGGGGGTTAGCTTTGGTATGATAGTATTCACCTCTGCTTTAAATCAGATACCAAAGGAACTCGTTATAGCGGCAAGGGTTGATGGAGCGTCGGCATGGCAGATTTCCAGAAAGATCTTGGTTCCAATGATGAAATGGCACTTTTTGTATGTATTAACTTGGCAGTTCTTGAGCTTATTAACAACCTATCCCCACTTGTTCCTTCTTGTTCAGTGGGATCTGGTGAGCAGGGACTACGGTACAACACTTGCTCTCTATGTTTATAATACCGCATTTGGAAGAGGAGAGCAGGATCAAGGTTTGGCAGCTGCAGCGGCGGTGTTGCTTTCCATAATTGGCATTCTCGGGGGATTCGTTACCTTAAAAGTGCTCCAGTTTGAGAAAATGATTCACGAGCCCAGGGGTGATATAGAATGAGAGATGTTGAAACAAGGCCAAAGAGGGGTGAGTGGATAATAGTCCTTACAATACTCTTTGCAAGTCTCCCGCTCATACTGGGATTTGCACTTCTGATTATTTCAAGCTTTAGCAAGGATATGGTCACCAATTTAAGCCTTAGCTCTTTTAGACCAACAATTGAAAACTGGATAAACGTTTTTCAGGGAAGATTGGCAATAACTGGAGGAATAAGGCAGAATATCTTAAAAATAACCCTGAATACCCTTGTAGTTGCCCTTGGAGTTTCTGGGATAGTGACCCTAATCAGCACGCTTGCCGGGTACTCTCTTTCTAGAATGAAATTCAGGGGAAGAAAATTAATGATGCTTCTCCTCCTCATGCTCCATGCTTTTCCAGGAGTTGCTTTGATTGTGGGTGTTTATTTGCTGTACAGGTTGACCTTTCCCCAAGAGCCTTCCTTTGTGAGACTATACTCCTTCTTTTATGTAGTTCTTGCTAGGGCAGCGCTTGAGATACCGATGTCTGTTTGGCTTATGAAGGGATTCTTTGATACGATTCCATGGGAGTTCGAATGGTCGGGGATAATAGATGGTGCGTCGAGGATAAAAGTATGGCGACAGATAATGTTGCCCTTAATAAAACCTGGAATACTTGCAGTTGCATTGTTTGGGTTTTTAGCAGGCTGGCAAGATTTAATCTACGTTAGAACCTTCCTGATTGATCAGACACTTGCAACATTTATAGAGGCGAATATTGAAGCTGAGTACTCGCACATGCCGTTGATAGCTGCTGCTGGGACTTTGTATCTCTTACCCACCATCATGTTTTTCCTAACGGCCCAGCAGTTGCTTCTCCAAGGTTATTCAGGAGGGATAAAGGGGTGAGGAGAGATGGTTAAGATAACCCTGGATAGAATAATCAAAAAGTTCGGCAACTTCACGGCACTTGACAACATAACCTTGGAAATAGAAGACAAAGAATTTATGGCTCTGCTTGGCCCCTCTGGAAGTGGCAAGTCAACTCTGCTTTATACAATAGCGGGAATATACAAACCTACAGCTGGAAGGATATACTTTGACGGAAGAGATGTTACCGAAGTTCCACCAAAGGACAGAAATGTTGGCTTGGTTTTCCAGAACTGGGCGCTCTATCCACATATGAAGGTTTTCAAAAATATTGCATTTCCCCTTGAGCTCAAAAAGGTTCCTAAAGAAGAGATAGAAAAGAAAGTCCGGGAAGTTGCGAAAATGCTTCACATAGATCATCTTCTAGACAGATACCCCTGGCAGCTCAGTGGTGGTCAGCAGCAGAGGGTTGCCATAGCTAGGGCACTTGTTAAAGAACCCGATGTTTTGTTACTTGATGAGCCTTTGAGTAATTTGGATGCTCTCTTAAGGTTAGAAGTTAGAGCAGAACTTAAGAGGTTGCAGAAGGAATTGGGAATTACTGCCGTTTATGTTACCCATGATCAAGCAGAGGCTCTTGCAATGGCTGATAGAATAGCGATTATACGAGAAGGAAAGATCTTGCAGGTTGGAGAACCGGATGAGGTATATTATAAACCGATGTATAAATTTGTGGCAGGATTTTTAGGAAGTCCCCCTATGAACTTTGTTGAAGCGGAAGTGGAGGGAGAGATGCTTAGGATATACCAGAGCAGAATCCCTGTGCCAAAGCAGTATAGAGAGATTATCAAGAAACTTAACATAACAGAAGTGCTTTTTGGCTTTAGGCCCCATGATGCTGAGATCGTGAGGGGCGAAAGAGAAGGCATTAGAGGAGAGGTTTACTCTTTTGAGCCATTGGGAAGGGAGCAGATAGTAACGGTAGCAGTGGATAGTGACGTTTTTGTTAAAGTTTTTGCTCCAGAAGGAGAGCACTTTAGATTTGGGGAGAAGGTTACAATAGTGCCAAATGAGGACAGGATAATTCTCTTTGACAAAAAAACAGAAAAAGCTCTGGAATATCTTTGATTTCCAAAATTTTTTAAAAGCTCTGTTTAACTATTTTCAAAACATAAAGAGGGTCAAAAATGAGGGTTGCAGTACTTTTTTCTGGAGGAAAGGACTCTACATATGCCCTTTACTGGGCATTAAAGAAAGGTCTTGAAGTTAGGTATCTAGTCACAATGCATTCCGAGAGCGAAGAGAGCTACATGTACCATGTTCCAAATGTTCATCTCACAGAACTCCAAGCAAGAGCTATTGGAATTCCTATCGTCAAGGGTTTTACAAAGGGTGAGAAGGAGAGAGAAGTTGAAGATTTGAAGAGGGTTCTTGAGGGGTTAAAAATAGATGGAATCGTTGCCGGGGCATTAGCGAGCCAATATCAAAAGGAAAGGGTTGAACGAATAGCTGAGGAGCTTGGAATAAAGCTTTTTGCACCCTTCTGGAAAGCTGATCCCGAAGAATACATGAGAACTTTAATTCTGGAGGACTTTGACATAGTTATAGTAGGGGTTTCAGCCTACGGTTTGGATGAGAAGTGGCTGGGAAGAAAAATAGACGAAAAAGCCCTTGAAGAGCTAAAGGTTCTTAACGAAAAGTATAAAGTCCATATTGCCGGTGAGGGAGGAGAATTTGAAACTTTTGTTAGAGACGCACCATTTTTCAAAGCAAAAATAGTTTTTGATGAAACTGAAAAAATATGGGATGCTTATACGGGTTCAGGGGTGTTGATAGTCAAGAGAGCTCATTTAGAACCGAAAAGGTGAGAGAGATGAGAATAGTCTCTGCAGATACCGGAGGGGCAGTATTGGATGAAAACTACAATCCAATTGGTCTAATCGCAACTGCAGCTGTTTTGGTGGAGAAACCATACAGAACAGCAACACTGAGCATCGTAAAGTACTCTAATCCCTTTGACTATGACTTGAGTGGAAGGAAAGCGCTGAGGGATGAGGCTTTTCTGACATTAAAGCTTGCAAGAGAAGTAAAGCCGGATGTTATTCATTTAGACTCCAGCCTCGGGGGAATAGAGGTCAGAAAACTCGACGATCCAACTATAGATGCATTGAGGATCTCTGATAGAGGAAAAGCTATATGGCACGAACTCAGCAAAGATTTACAACCATTAGCAAAGAGATTTTGGGAAGAAACTGGAGTTGAAATCTTAGCTATAGGGAAAGAAAGTGTTGCTGTCAGAATAGCAGAGCTTTATGCCGGGATTTATTCCGTGAAGTGGGGGATTGAGTATGCAATGAGGGAAGGCTTTGTGAGGATTGGGCTTCCAAGATACATGAGTGTCGAGATAGACGGAATTAGAATATTGGGAAAGAGCCTTGATCCTAGAGAGGGAGGCCTCTACGGAGAGATACCTATAGAAAATGAAGATTTCGAATGGCAAGTTTATCCGAACCCTATAGCGAGAACATTTATGGTTTTTGAGGTTAAAATCTAAAGATTTTCGATTTTCTCAGTTTTTCTTCGAACTATAAGTTTTATAGGCTTAAAACGAAGAGATTGTGGTGGTGAGCATGGAAATTGCTAAATCAAGCTCCTCAATTGTTCCGAGATCACCAAATAGGAAACTCCTTATGGGAAACGAAGCAATCGCATATGGAGCACTTGAAAGCGGCATCTCTTTTGCAACCGGCTATCCTGGAACGCCGTCTACTGAGGTTATTGAAACAATAGCGAGATTAAACCCTGAGGTCTTCGCTGAATGGGCACCAAATGAGAAAGTAGCACTTGAAGAAGCCGCGGGAGTTGCTTATACGGGTCTTAGAGCACTTGTAACGATGAAGTGTGTTGGGCTTAACGTTGCCGCTGACCCTCTAATGAGTCTCGCCTATTCCGGGGTGGAAGGAGGGCTCGTTATTTTAGTTGCCGATGACCCTGGGCCGCATACCTCTCAAACGGAACAGGATGATAGATATTATGGAAAATTTGCCTTACTACCCGTTTTGGAGCCTGCAGATGTTCAAGAGGCTCATGATTTGATAAAGTATGCATATGAATTGAGTGAGAAGTACAAAGTGCCAGTTATTTTTAGAACAACCACTAGAGTGAACCACACAACCGCCGATGTAGAGGTAGGAGAGTTCATTAAGCTAAACAGAGAACCGAAGTTTAAGAAAGACATTCAAAGATACGTAAGAGCTTCTATGAAGGGCAATCTTGAGAGACATAAATGGCTGAACAAAACGCTAAAGGAAATTGAAGCTGAATTTGAGGACTTGAGATTTAACTGGATCGAAGGGGAGGGTGAAATTGGAATTATAGCTGAGGGAGCGCCCTATAATTACGTGAAGGAAGTTGTTTCAAAGCTTGGAGAGAAATTTAAGGTTCTTAAGATATCAACTCCCCATCCCCTGCCGAGAAAACTTGTTGTTGAGTTCTTGAAAGGGGTCAAAAAAGCAATAGTTGTGGAAGATGGGGCACCGTTTTTGGAGGAGGAGGTAAAGATAGTAGCCTACGAAGAGGGGGTAAGAGTCCCTATATATGGCAAACGCACTGGTCACCTACCTTTAGAGGGTGAACTAACCCCCAGATTAGTTAGAAATGCTCTCTTGAAACTTCTTGGTAAGGAAGGAGAAGAATACATAAAGCCTATAGAAGTTGAGGAAGCTGAAAACTTGGCTCCATCAAGGCCCCCTACAATGTGCCCCGGTTGTCCACATAGGGGATCCTATAGGGCGTTACTTGATGCTCTTAGGGAATTAAAGTTCAAAAAAGATGAACTTCCAATCCACGGGGATATAGGATGTTATGCCTTATCTTTACTTCCGCCATTGGAGGCCATATGGACTGAATACGTTATGGGTGCTAGCATAAGCCTCGCAAATGGTCAGAGCATAGCTATGGGTAAGAAAATAATAGCCACTATAGGAGATTCTACGTTTTTCCACAATGGACTGCAACCTCTTGTAGATGCAGTTTACAAAGACTTAGATGTGTTGGTGATGATACTTGATAACAGAACAACTGCAATGACCGGACATCAACCGCATCCAGGAACTGGGGGAAGTGAGACGGGAAGAAAGTTCAACGAGATTGATATTGAAGGTCTTGTAAAAGCGCTTGGAGTAAAATACGTAAGAACTGTTGACCCATACGACTTAAAAGCCACTAAGGAAGCCATAAAAGAGGCAATGCAAGTTAAAGGACCAGCAGTGATAATAGCAAGGAGAGAATGCATCATTCCAGTACTTAGAAGGGGAGAGATTGGAGAAATACCGGTGACCATTGAGGAACAGTGCACAGGATGTAAAGCGTGTGCTTTATTAACTGGTTGTCCAGCACTCGTATTTGATAGTGAAACAGGAAAGATGAAAATTGACCCCCTCATCTGCACTGGTTGTGGGCTTTGCGAGCAGCTCTGTCCCTTCGATGCGATAGTTTATCCAAGCAAGAGGTGATTCTACCTTTTTTTATACCATTTATCATCGTAGAAGTATTTTCCATGGGCTTTTGCATATGCCTCAGAGGATTTTCTCCACACTATAAAGCCATAAGCTGCTGCCACTATGATGAACATAAGCCCAACTTCGAGTCCATACGTTTTTATTAATCTTGCAATTCCAAGGGCAGGTATTGCAAAAAGGCCGATAATAACTACTGCCATTATTCCAAGAAGGATTTTGTATCCATATCTTTCCATAAAGAGGTCAAAATCCATTTATCTCACCTCTTCCACCGGTACCAATATCTGCCAAAAACTCCACTTACAGTTGGCCGGGTCTTATACACAATTCCTCCAATGGATATTCCTAGGAATATTATGAATAGCAGTATCTGGGCAGCCTCGGAGAATCTTCCTTTTAATAAATCCGGCAATGCGGGTACAATTAACACTGCTCCAGCTACTAAGAAAGCAACTCCAAACATTATTCCGAGAAGGATCTTGTATCCATATTTTTCCATGAATAATTCGAAGTCCATGGGGTTTCCCCATTTTAATCTTAACACTCAACTTTAAATAATTTACTTGATTATTATCAACGGTGTGAAAGATGAAGATAAAAGAACTGTTGGAGTTAGTCGATGAGGCGATAGCGAATGTAAAGATAGCTATAGTCAGCAACAAGCAGAGGATTTTTGAGAGCCCCCACACTTCTTGGGAGTTCACCAAGAGGTCTCTTGAGCTGGAGGATGAGCTGGATAGATTAAACAAAATAAAGGATTACTTATCCTCATTTGAACCGGATGAAGATGCTGAGAAGAAATTTTCAAAGGAAGAACTGGAAGAGTTGTTGGAATACTTGACACTTTTAAGGGAGATGAGGACTCATGAATTTTAAAGAAATTGAGGAAAAAGCTGTGAGATTTAGGGATGAACGCCTTTGGAAAAAGTATCATACTCCGAAAAATCTTGCAATTTCTCTAGTTGTTGAAGTTGGAGAGCTCTTAGAGCACTTCCAATGGGAAACCGACGAAGAGATACTTCAAAGCACTAAAGACCCAAAGAAGAAAGAGAAAATCGCTGATGAGATTGCCGATATAATAATATACCTCACTCTTCTCGCACATGAGCTCAATATTGACTTGGATAAAGCGGTTGAAAGAAAACTAAAAAAGAACGAAGAGAAATACCCTGCAAAAGTAATAAGGGTAGAAGAGATTGTTAAAGAGCTTGGAGGAGAGATTATAGAGCCGAAAGGAGAAGTAAAAACCGTGGAACAGGTTGTCAAACTCTTGGGTATAGATCCAGAGAACATTATCAAGTCTCTCGTTTTCATTGTAAATGAAAGCGAACCCATTTTGGTCATAGTCGATGGAAAATCGAAGGTAAGCTTGGAGAAGCTGAGAAAGATTTTTGGAAACGTCAGAATGGCAAGTCCAAAGGAAGTAGAAAAGATAACTGGCTATAAAATCGGTGAAGTTCCTCCAGTGGGAGTCCCTATAAAGACTGTGGTGGATAGGAGAGTTATTGAGAAGGAATTTGTAATCGGCGGAGGAGGAAGAATAGACAGGTTAAGCAAGTTGAATCCAAAGAAAATCGTGGAATTTCAAAAGGCTGAAGTTTTAGATGTGAGTGAATAACCTCTTCAGGATTTCTTTTTCTTCAAACGTGAGCCTGTTTTTGACCCATTTTTCCTTTAGGCTTAAATTTTCATCTTCAACGTCCAAAACTGCCTTTCTTATGCCTCCCCGTGGAAAATTGGTATCTCCTTTATACCTCGGTATCACATGGACATGAATGTGAGCCACCGTTTGACCTGCTGCTTCTCCAAGGTTTATCCCAACGTTGAAGCCGTCCGGCTTTAGAGCTTCACTTAGCTTTTCAATTGCCAGCTCCACTCCTTTCATTATGGCTTGCTTCTCTTCTTCTTTAAGTTCCCGCCAGTCTTCAATATGCCTTTTTGGAACTATAAGGAGATGTCCCTTATTTGCGGGAAAAGAGTCTATGAGAATCCTTATATTCTCGTTTTCATAGAGCAAAACTTCTTCAGGTGGCTTGCAGAATGGACAGTCCATATTTTCACCTCAACGTTATAAGGAAAAAAGAATTAAAAATTTGTGGCAGATGATGAGCTTGGCCGCTTCCGAGAGATGAGGACAAATCTCGGTGCTGATGCCCTACTTCAGGAACTCGACTGCTTTGTCTATGTCATTCTTATATGCCCTCATGTACCTTCTGCAGGCATTTTCCCATGTAAAGACATTGGTTCTTTTCTTTCCATTCTGGCGCATTTTTTCAATTATCTGGGGACTCTCTTCTCTGAGCTTAGCCATCCTGAGAATTGCCTGGGCAAGGGCATTTGGATCTCTTGGAGGAACAAGTAATCCGGTAGCGTTTTCTTCGTCTTCATCCAAGCTTATTATAGTGTCCTTTATTCCACCAACAGCTGATCCAATGGGAATTGCTCCTAGGCACATGGCCTCCATCTGAACTAAGCCAAAGGGCTCAAAGTAGGAAGGCACTATAACAAAATCAACACTGCCGTAGAGCTCCCTTGTGAACTCTCTTTTCAGCATTTGAGTAAGTACTTTAACGTTTTCTGGATATTTTGCTCCTAATGAATGAGCCCAGCTTTCAAGCTCGGGATCTCCTTTCCCAATGATTAGGAAGCGCATTTTCGAAAACTCAGAAGGATAACTTTGAGCAATAAGTTCAATGGCTCTTAAAAGTGTGTCAACACCCTTCTGTCCTCTGTCGAATCTACCAATGAACATGAAGGCAATTCCATCGCTCAGTCCTAAGCCCTCAAGGATCTTTCTTCTCCTCTCTTCTCTCGGCAGCTCTTTGTTTTCCAGTAATTCCTCGTTCCAGAAGTCGCATGCTATCCCATTGTATACATAAGTGGCCTTTCCTTCAAAGTTCTTGTAAAAGCCCCACTCTTCCCAGAGATAGCTTTTGCTTACGGTCGTCACTACATCGGCTATATAAGCACCCACGTACTCTGGGTCTATATCGGGGTAAGGGGCTAACTCACCGAGATGGGCTTCGTGGAAGTAATGAGCCGGAACCTTGGATTTGTTGAGCCTGTGAATTGTAAAGACTGCTGGAATCTGGAAGTACTTTTTAATTAAAGCTCCAGCAAAGACTGTATGCCAGTCATGGAAATGCAATACATCTGGTTTTCCTTCATTCTCTATCAAATAGTTCAGCAAACCAACACTTGCCTTTCCAAACTGCACGGCTTTGCCAAGCATTCCCTCCCATCCGGGTCCATAGACGTCTTTGTTGTCAAGCAAGTTGCTGCTTAGAGCGAATACTCTAACGCCGTTTTGAACCCTTTCGTATATGGTTACCTTTTCTTTGCCACCATAGACATTGATATCAAATTCGAGGAGTTTTTTCCCCTCGATATGACCGTGAGAAGGCGTAAAGACCCAGACTTCGTTGTTAAGCTTTGCTAAAGTTTCTGCAATGCTCGTGATAGCTTCCGCAAGCCCCCCAACTTTTACTGGCAAGTACTCAAATCCAAGCATTAGTATTTTCACATTGATTCCCCCATTCCTTTTATTCTAACAAAATGAACTTCTCTCCTTCAACGTCTTCAAAGTAGCTTCCTAGTCCTCCAACTTTCCACTCTTTTCCTTTTTCATCTCTGATAGTTATATTGGCCGTGAGAGATGTGTACTCATATTCAACAACCTGCCCTTTTATCGTTGCTTCCTCTCTGGTATCAACAAAATGTCCTATGACTTCTATCTTTCTTGGTAGCCCTGCTTGTTTGAGAATCGTTATGAGTGTTCTTATATTAGCAATTTCAAAGGGCTTCTTGAGTTTTTCATATTCAACAGGCTTTATGACTTCACTGTTGTCAAAGTACATTGTGTAGAACCAGTGCATATAGTTCTGGATTAACTTTGGAGATTTGCCCCAGAAGGAATAGAATTTTTCTCTTCTCCTATCCTTTGGGAGGGCTCCAAAAAAGAGCGCGTAGTCTACATCTCCTATAATCCAGGTTGCCATTAGCCACGGAGCCCCCCCACTTTTAGCTAAAATCACGTTCTCCTTGTTAAGCCACTCAGGAATTTCTTCAAAGTTGCTTACAATTACAAATATGACATCCTTTCTCTTTTTAATTTCATCTTTGAGCAATCGTAAAAACTCAAAAGGGGTGTTTATCAATACTTCCCTTCTTGCGCTTCTTATTATGTACTCCGCCCTCTCCAAAGTGTTTTCGAACCCATGGATTGTCCATATCTCTGGTATGTCCTCTCCATGTACGGATTTATAGAGTTCAAGGAGGGCATTTTTTACGGCTTCTATATCGCTTAGAAGCTCTTCTTTGAGTCTTTCGAAAACTATTTCCGGATTCACGGGCTTGTACATCCTCGGGGTTCCGTGCATGATGTCCACGAATCCCTTTCTATGAAGAGAGCTCAACACGTCGTATATCCTCGTGTGAGGGATTCCGCTTTCCTTTGTAAGGTCTGTAGCTTTGCTGGTTCCAAGTTTTAGAAGAGTTATATATGCCAAGCTTTCGTATTTTGTTAAACCGAGCTTTTGAAGCATTTTAATTATCTCCTCTTCTCTCATTTTTTCTCCTCCTAAAGATTTTTAATATTCACTTTCGACAATTTAAACATCAAAGGTGATACATAATCATTAGAGGTGTTTAACATGTATAAAATTTTCGGATTTAAAGACAATGACTACCTTGGAAAGGTTGGAATCACAGAGTTCTCCATACCCAAACGCGGATCCTATGCTTACCTTTTAGGAAATTTCAATGCATTTAATGAAGGAAGCTTTAGAATGAAAGAAAAGGGAGATAGATGGTATATAAAGGTAGAGCTTCCTGAGGGAGTTTGGTATTATGCATTTTCGGTTGATGGGAATTTAACATTAGATTTTGAAAATAATGAAAAAACTGTGTATAGAAGGCTTTCATATAAATTTGAAAAAACTGTTAATGTTGCTAAAATCTTCTCGGGAGAGAAATTTTACCATTATCCCTCTTTGGTCTATGCTTATTCTTTGGGAGACTCAACATACATTCGCTTTAGAGCCATGAAGGGAGTGGCTAAAAGAGTGTTTTTAATTTCAGACCAAAAATATGAAATGAGAAAAAAAGCACAAGATGAACTCTTTGAGTATTTTGAAGCAGTTCTACCCAGAAAAGAAGGACTTGAGTATTATTTTGAGATTCATGAAGCAGATGAAATTATTGATTATGGAGACTTTAAGGTAGATTTTAACGAGCAGAAGGAAAGGTTTAAGCCACCTGCATGGATCTTTGAGAGAGTCTTTTATCAAATAATGCCCGATCGCTTTGCTAATGGGAATCCAGAGAATGACTCGCATAATTGTATAGAGTTTAAAACTACCACTCACCACGGCGGTGATCTTGAGGGCATTATAGAGAAACTTAACTACATTGAGGAACTCGGTGTTAATGCACTTTACCTAACCCCGATCTTCGAGTCAATGACATATCACGGGTATGACATAGTGGACTACTATCATGTTGCTCGGAAATTCGGGGGAGATGAAGCTTTTGAAAAATTAGTGCAAAAGCTGAAGAAACGGGATATAAAGCTTATTTTAGATGGAGTTTTTCATCATACTAGCTTTTTTCATCCCTACTTTCAAGATGTAGTGAAAAATGGGAAAAACAGTAAGTACAAAGATTTTTATCGTATAATCAGTTTTCCAGTTGTTCCAGAGGAGTTTTTCGAGATTTTAAACTCGAAACTCCCATGGGATGAAAAATATAGGCGGCTTAAATCCCTTAAATGGAACTACGAGAGCTTTTATTCTGTATGGCTAATGCCTCGTTTAAACCACGACAGCAAAGGAGTAAGAGAATTCATTAGGAATATAGTGGAGTACTGGATCAAGAAAGGCGCCGATGGCTGGAGGTTGGATGTTGCTCATGGAGTTCCACCTGAAGTATGGGAAGAAATTAAAGAAAAGTTGCCCAATAATGTGTATCTAGTTGGAGAAGTGATGGACGATGCTAGGTTGTGGATATTCAACAAGTTCCATGGAACCATGAACTATCCATTGTATGAGGCAATTTTGAGATTTTTTGTGACAAGGGAAATAAACGCAGAGCAGTTCTTGAACTGGCTTGAGCTTTTAAGCTTTTACTACGGCCCTGCCGAGTACGTGATGTACAATTTCTTAGATAACCATGATGTGGATAGAATGCTTAGCCTGCTCGGAGACAAGAGAAAATATCTCTGCGCCTTGGTTTTTCTTTTCACGTACAAGGGGGTTCCGTCTATTTACTATGGTGATGAAATTGGGATGAGAAATATAGAGGCCCCCTTTATGGAGCGTTCAAGGGTACCTATGGAATGGAACAAGGAAAAATGGGACTGGGAAGTATTATCCCTCATGAAAAAGCTTATACAGTTGAGAAAGGGCAGTAAGGCACTACAGGTTGGGGCATTTAAACCTATAGAATTTCGGGAAGGGCTGTTACTTTATGAACGAATACATGGAGAAGAGAGGCTTTTAATCGGAATAAACTATTCAGAAAACACTGTTCCTATTAAAAAACCGCCTGATGAACTGTTATTGGGAGACTTAGAGGACTCTGTCCTAAAACCATTTTCATTTTTTGTTGGTCGTCTCTCTTGAGAATTCCAAATTTTTTCATTGGTGTCTCATTCAGAACACCTGTCATTGTATGGGCATCAAAGCGTAAGGTATATATATCACTGAGGATGATACTAAATTTGAAATATTCAACTGAGGTGAATATGCATGAAGAAGGCACTATTTGCTTTATTGTTGATTGGAGTGCTGGCAATCGGGGTTGTTGCAAGTGGGTGTATTGGTGGTGGGGGGACTACTTCAAGCCCCACACAAACAACACAAACCACAACCACAAGTTCCCCAACCCAAACAACCACAAGCTCTCCTACTCAGACAACAACCACAACAACAGAAGAGAAGAAAGTAACAATCGTTATATGGCATGCAATTGGTCCGAATGAGCTCAAGGCCTTTGAAGATTTGATTGCCGAGTTTGAGATTGAGTATCCAAACATCGATATTCAACTTGAACAAAAGGCTGATTTGGAGACTTCCCTCAAGGCTGCAATTCCCGCTGGACAAGGGCCCGACCTTTTCATGTGGGCTCATGATTGGATTGGAAAGTTTGCTGAGGCAGGTCTTCTTGAGCCGATTGACGAGTACATAACCCCCGAAATTCTAAACAAGTTCAGTCCAATGGCTCAAAATGCTATTGAGTACGGTGGGCATTATTATGCGATGCCTTATGCTGCTGAGACTGTAGCTTTAATTTACAACAAGGACATGGTTCCAAACCCACCAAAGACCTTTGACGAAATGAAGGCAATTATGGAAAAGTACTACAATGAAGCTGAAGGTACTTACGGTCTCGCAACTCCAATGGACCCATACTTCCTTTCAGGGTGGGTTCATGCCTTCGGTGGCTACTACTTTGACGACAAGACAAAGACGCCTGGCCTTGATAAGCCTGAAACACTTCAAGGCTTCAAGTTCTTCTTTGAGCAAATATTCCCCTATGTTGCCAAGACCCAAGACTACAACGCCCAGGTTAGCCTCTTCCACGATGGAAAGGCTCCAATGATGATTAACGGTCCATGGAGCATTCCAGACGTTAGAAACGCTGGAATCAACTTTGGCATAGTTCCACTTCCACCTATTGATGATAAGCACAGGCCTCACCCATACGGTGGTGTTAGGCTTATTTACGTTGCAAAGCTCAGCGACCCAAGCAAGAAAGATGCCATATGGACGTTCCTCAAGTGGTTCACAACAAACCCAGACGTTATAAAGACTCTCTCCCTCCAAAACGGTTACATCCCAGTACTTACCGAAGTCCTTAACGACCCAGAGATTCAAAATGACCCAGTTCTTTACGGCTTTGGTCAAGCAGTCCAATACGCAATTCCAATGCCAAAGAGCCCAGAGATGGGTGCCGTTTGGGGTCCGGTTGGAACTGCAATCACGGACATAATCGCTGGGAAGAAAACAATCGAGCAAGCACTTCAAGACGCACAGAAAGAAATACTCGATGCCCTTAGTGGTGGTTAGTGTTTTTTCTTTTTCTTTCTATACTCTCTAATTCTCGGAGGTGTTAGTAAATGGACAAAAAAACAATTGCCGCTCTCGCTTTAATATTGCCCGGCATGATAGCGTTCTTGTTTTTTAACATCTATCCAATCTTGTACTCTATTTATATTGCGTTCACAAATGCCAAACTAGGTAATTTCCCAATACAGGCTCCTACTGCCGAACCGTTAAGGTTTGTCGGGTTGGAAAACTTTAGATGGGCGTTAAGTGATCCAAAGTTTAGATCTGCTTTTGTGTGGACTTGGGTTTTTGTGGCAACTAGTGTGACTTTAAAAGTCGTTATTGGGATTCTTTTGAGTGTTCTGTATAATAACAAATACGTAAAGGGCAAGTTTTTCTATAGAGCCCTTTTGATAATTCCGTGGGCACTGCCTCTGCTTTTTTCCGTGATGGTATGGCGCTTTATGTTTGATCCTGTTGTTGGTCCGATTAATATAATATTAAGGAATCTAGGAATATCAAACCCGCCAGACTGGATGACGAGTGTAACTTGGGGTTTTGTTGCTTTAAACATAATTGAAGTGTGGCTTGCCTATCCTTTTATGATGACGGTAATAACTTCAGCTCTCCAAAGTGTTCCGGACACACTCATTGAAGCAGCGATTATTGATGGAGCAAGCTATTGGCAGAGATTGACAAAGGTGATTATTCCAATTGTCAGTAAGCCAATTGCTTTTGCCACAATTCTAACTTCCGCGGCAAGCTTTCAGTACTTCCTTGTCCCCTTCATTTACAACGCAGGTCTTTTTGAAGACAGATTTCTGCTCCTTTATGGATATAGAAAAGCTTTCGGCAGTTCGGTTCCTCACTACGGAAGGGCAGCGGCTATTTTGCTCATAGCAACAATAGTCCTCGCAGTTTACATGTTCGTCAACATGAGAATAACAAGACTGCAGGAGGGAGTTAAGGGATGAAACTTAAAATTGAACTGCCCAAGCGAAAAGATGAGTTATTAAAGTCATTTGCGCTTACTCTATTGGCTCTTTTTGTTTTGGCAATTCTGCTCTTCCCAGTGTACTACATGGCAATGCTCTCTGTTAAACCCTCAGGAGCCCTTGCTACTACTGAAATTGATCTAATTCCAGATAAAGTGACTTTCTCCAATTACCGCGATCTACTTTTTGGTCATACAGAAGGGCTGATAAAAACAACAAACTTTGAAATAAATGCTAAAAAAGGAACTATAAAGGATTCCCTAAACAGATATGAGATAGAACTTCATGAAGCTAGGATTGTAGGAAGTTATTCGAGTAGGTTCACCTTGATAGATACAGAAATACTCGAAAGAAAAGGTGGAGAGGAGAGACAAGAACCCGATGGGACTCAAATTATTGTCAGAGGTGAATCGATAAAACTAAATGCCAATCAGATTGAAAGTACCGGCGGTGTTAAAAACCTTAAAGTATCTGCACAAAAGGTGATAATAACTGTCAGTTCTCCCAATGAAGTGCCTTTAGATCTCTCAAAGTTCACCAAAATTGATGAAAACACCTATGAAGCCCAGAACGTGGAAATGGAGATAAAAGACGGGGGAATAATAACAGCTGAGGAGGCAACATTCACCGCGACTAACTTTGCATTTATTCGCTTAGCAAAAGTAGGTGGAGAAGTCCCAGATTACATGAAGAGAAGTCTACTAATAGCCAGTCTCACCGTTATCTTGACGCTCTTATTTGTGATACCCTCTGCATATGCATTTTCAAGACTTAAGTTCTTTGGGAGAGAGCACGTCCTATATTTTTACTTGATGTTCACTCAGGTCGCAGGAGGACTAGGGATAGCAGGATTGGTTGCACTGTACGGTATGTTAGTGAAGCTCCACTTGACCAATAACATCTTTGTTTTGCCAGTAATCTACGCCGCTGGTGGAGTGCCGTTTAACACATGGCTCTTAAAGTCCTACTTGGATTCAATTCCTCCGGATTTTGACGAAGCAGCATTGGTTGATGGTGCGGGATACCTGCAGATTATAAGACACGTGCTTATTCCAATGGCTCTCCCCGGATTGGCAACAGTGGCGATATTCGCATTCATTGGAGGTTGGACAGAGCTTATACTCGCTAACTTGCTCCTTAACCAAGAGAACTATCCTCTAACTGTATGGTTATACACAATGCTAGCGAATTTGAGGTCTATCTCATGGAACCAATTTGCCGCGGCTGCGTTGATATTTGCGTTACCCGTGTTTATAATGTTCCTCTTGGCCCAAAACTATGTGAGAAGTGGGCTTACTCTTGGAGGATTAAAGGAATGAGGTGATAGAAATGAAAAAAGGTTTGGCAATGTTTTTCATATTTTTAGTTGCCTTGAGCATTGCTGAAGTAGGAGTGAAGGCAGAGGAGCCAAAGCCATTGAACGTTATTATTGTGTGGCATCAGCACCAACCGTACTACTACGATCCAGTCCAAGATATCTATACCAGACCTTGGGTTAGGCTGCATGCAGCCAATAATTACTGGAAGATGGCAAACTATCTCAGCAAATACCCAGATGTGCATGTTGCTATAGATTTGTCAGGTTCTTTAATTGCCCAGCTTGCCGACTACATGAACGGTAAAAAAGATACCTATCAGATAGTCACGGAGAAAATAGCAAATGGGGAACCACTAACACTTGAAGACAAATGGTTCATGCTTCAAGCTCCGGGAGGCTTTTTTGATCATACTATACCTTGGAATGGAGAACCTGTTGCGGATGAAAACGGCAACCCTTACAGGAAACAATGGGAGAGATATACAGAGCTCAAGGACAAAAGAAATAATGCGTTTAAAAAGTATGCAAACTTACCTTTAAATGAGCAGAAGGTGAAAATAACGGCTGAATTCACAGAGCAGGATTACATTGATTTAGCTGTCTTGTTCAACTTGGCTTGGATTGACTATAACTACATAATCAACACTCCAGAGCTTAAGGCACTTTACGACAAAGTTGATGTAGGCGGGTACACCAGGGAAGATGTAGCAACTGTCCTAAAACACCAGATGTGGCTTCTCAATCACACGTTTGAAGAACATGAGAAGATAAACTACCTCCTTGGAAACGGAAATGTTGAAGTTACTGTAGTGCCATATGCTCATCCAATTGGTCCACTGCTCAACGACTTTGGATGGTACGAGGATTTTGATGCCCATGTAAAGAAAGCCCACGAGCTCTATAAGAAGTATCTTGGAGATAATAGGGTTGAACCTCAAGGAGGATGGGCTGCAGAAAGTGCATTAAATGACAAGACCCTTGAGATATTAGCTAACAATGGATGGAAGTGGGTAATGACTGATCAGATGGTTCTTGACATTCTTGGAATCCCCAACACGGTTGAGAATTATTACAAGCCTTGGGTAGCTGAATTTAACGGCAAGAAAATCTATCTCTTCCCAAGAAACCATGACTTAAGCGATAGGGTAGGGTTTAGGTATTCGGGAATGAACCAGTACCAGGCGGTTGAAGACTTCGTTAATGAGCTTCTCAAGGTACAAAAAGAGAACTACGATGGAAGCCTTGTTTATGTTGTAACCCTTGATGGGGAGAACCCATGGGAACACTACCCGTTTGATGGCAAGATATTCCTTGAGGAGCTGTACAAGAAGCTTACTGAACTTCAAAAGCAGGGCTTAATAAGGACGGTAACCCCGAGTGAATACATCCAGATGTATGGAGACAAGGCAAACAAACTCACTCCAAAGCTTATGAAGAGGCTTGATTTCACAACAGAAGAGAGAGTTAATGCCCTATTAAAAGCTCAAAGCCTCGGCGAGCTTTATGACATGGCTGGTGTTGAAGAGAATATGCAATGGCCAGAATCCAGTTGGGTTGATGGAACACTTTCGACATGGATTGGTGAGCCCCAAGAGAACTTGGGATGGTACTGGCTCTACTTGGGAAGAAAAGCATTATTTGAGAATAAGGATAAAGTTGCCGACTGGGACACTGCATACGAATACCTCTTGAGAGCAGAGGCAAGTGATTGGTTCTGGTGGTACGGAAGTGATCAAGACAGCGGGCAGGACTATACATTTGATCGCTATCTTAAGACGTACCTCTATGAGATGTATAGGTTCGCTGGACTGGAAATTCCGAGCTATCTCTTCGGAAATTATTTCCCCAACGGAGAGCCATATGCAATAAGAGAGCTCACAGGATTACCAGAAGGGGAGAAAAAGAGCTGGTCGAGCTTATCACCTCTTGCTGATGGAGTAGAGCTCTACTTTGATGAGCAGGGATTACATTTTGTTGTTAAAACTACAAAAGAGTTCGAAATAAGCATCTTTGAGCCCGGAAAGGTCATGGGTAACACATTTACTCTTCTTCAGACCAAACCAAGTGAACTAAGATACGATATCTTCCCATTCAGCAAAGATAGTGTTGGTCTTATGATAACCAAACATATAGTTGTGAAAGGAGGCAAAACAGAGGTTTACAAGGCAACAGACTATGAAAACAGCGAAAAAGCTGGAGAAGTAGATGTAAAAGAAACCGACGGAGGAGTTGAGGTTATCGTTCCGTTTGACTACCTGGACAGTCCCTCTGACTTCTACTTCGCTGTCTCTACGGTCAATGATCAAGGAGAGCTTGAAATAATAACGACCCCGATAGAAGTAAAACTTCCAAAGCAGGTTGAGGGGATTGTAGTTGCAGAGATCAAGGACGTTGAAGGGGATGATCATGGTCCTGGAACTTACACCTATGCCACTAACAAGGTTTTCGTTCCTGGACACCTAGACTTGCTTAAGGTGAGAATCCTCGAAAAGCCAAGTTCATACGTCTTTGAGTACTACTTCAAGGATCTTGGGGATAACCCATGGAATGGGCCAAATGGGTTCAGTTTGCAGATAATTGAGGCATACTTTGATTTCAAAGAGGGAGGAAATACATCAGCAATCAAAATGTTCCCTGATGGGCCTGGAAGCAACGTAGACCTTGATCCGGAACACCCGTGGGATTTGGCAATTAGAGTTGCCGGATGGGACTATGGAAACATCATTGTTCTCCCTGATGGAACAAGTTATCAGGGAGAAATGAAGATCTCAGCTGACCCAGCTAGAAACGCCATTGTAGTAGAAGTTCCGAAGAAATACCTTCCAAAAGTACCGGAATACATGGCTGTACTTGTTGGTTCTCAGGATGGTTATGGGCCTGATAAGTGGAGGCCTGTTGCAGTTGATGCAGAAGAGTGGAAGGGTGGCGGAGCTGACGTTAATGCAGTTATTGCTGGAGTTGCACCGAGAGTTTATGATCTCCTAGTTCCAGAGGGCTTTAAACCCACTCAAGAAGAGCAATTAAGCAGTTATGATGCAGAGAACGGAAAAAGGGCAATAGTAAAGATGGTACCAGTAACAACGGCCACTAACGTAATAGTGGAGGTTAACGACATACAAGGAGATGATCATGGTCCTGGAACTTATACCTATGCCACCAACAAGGTCTTTGTTCCCGGACACCTAGACTTACTTAAGTTCAGGATGCTCGACAGCGGAGAGACTTACACTCTGGAATTCTACTTTGCAGATCTTGGGGATAATCCTTGGAACGGTCCTAATGGCTTCAGCTTGCAGATAATTGAAGCCTATTTTGACTTCAAGGAAGGGGGCAACAGTTCAGCGATTAAAATGTTCCCAGATGGTCCTGGAAGCAATGTAGATCTTGATCCAGAACATCCATGGGATGTAGCCCTTAGAATAGCAGGTTGGGACTATGGAAACATCATTGTTCTCCCAGACGGGACGAGCTATCAAGGTGAAATGAAAATCTCAGCGGATCCTGTTAAGAATGCAATTGTAGTAGAGGTTCCAAAGAAGTATCTTGAGATTAGCAAAGACTATGGGCTATATGGAGCGATATTAGTGGGCTCCCAAGATGGTTATGGGCCTGATAAGTGGAGGCCTGTTGCAGTTGATGCAGAAGAATGGAAGGGTGGAGGAGCTCCAGCTGACGCTGTTATAGCCGGTGTAGCGCCAAGGGTCTATGATCTTTTAGTCCCAGAGGGCTTTAAGCCAACACAAGAAGAGCAATTAAGCAGTTATGATGCAGAGAACGGAAAGAGAGCAATAGTAAAGATGATACCTCTGTTCGGAGTTGAAGAAAAGCCAAGTGAAACCGAGACCCCCACTGAGACTGAAAGTCCAACACCAAGCGAGACTTCTTCAACTGTATCTCCAAGTTCAACAAGCTCTCCAAGTCCGACTTCTTCACCAAGCCCAACAAGCTCTCCGAGCCCAACGGCAACCGGAGGAATCTGCGGACCAGCAGCACTCGTAGGACTAGCACTAATCCCACTACTCCTAAGAAGAAAGAGGAGGTGAGCTTTCCTTTTTCTCTTTATAATCTCTTCATCATTTAAAAGATAATAAAAATTGAAATCATGGGGGTGATTTTTATGGCTGGTGTTAGGCTTGTGGATGTTTGGAAGGTGTTTGGGGAGGTTACTGCTGTTAGGGAGATGAGTTTGGAGGTTAAGGATGGGGAGTTTATGATTCTTTTGGGCCCGAGTGGTTGTGGGAAAACAACAACGCTCAGGATGATTGCTGGGCTGGAGGAGCCGAGTAGGGGGCAGATTTATATTGGCGATAAGCTTGTCGCAGACCCGGAAAAGGGAATTTTCGTGCCGCCGAAGGATAGGGATATTGCGATGGTTTTTCAGAGTTATGCGTTGTACCCGCATATGACTGTTTATGATAATATTGCTTTTCCGTTAAAGCTCAGGAAGGTTCCGAAGCAAGAAATTGACCAGCGTGTTAGGGAGGTTGCTGAATTACTCGGTTTGACTGAGCTTTTGAATAGGAAGCCGAGGGAGCTTTCGGGCGGGCAGAGGCAGCGTGTTGCGTTGGGTAGGGCGATTGTTAGGAAGCCGCAGGTGTTTTTGATGGATGAGCCTTTG
>NZ_JAMXLV010000015.1 GCF_024054535.1 Thermococcus alcaliphilus
TGGAAAAGAGTTCATAGGTTTGTTTTTCTGTTTGCTTTTTGGTATAATTTTGTCAGAATTCATTCTAGGTTTGGTGGACCTCCGGGTGATGTTACTGAATGGCTTCAGGAGGTGATACCCCAGTTATCCTAACAGTATCATATTTCACTGTCGAAAAATATTTCGGCGAAAGACTTAAATACTATTGTGTTCACTCAATTTCCATGCACGAACTAAAACCAAGGATTACAATCAAAACACGGGAGAGGGTTTTTGAAAAGGGATTCTTTGAGGAAGAGAGCGAGATAGAATCAAAGCCCAAAGTCAGGTTTATCCAAGAGGTCCCGAGAATCAGGCTCGCCTAGCCGTGATAACCACAATATCCTCAAAGAAATATCTCTCCTTAGCCGTTATTTCTGCAATGAAGCCCTTGGATTCAAGCTTTTTTAGAGTCTCCTCTATGCCGGTTATTGAAGACTGAACTATCTGAACGACTCCATTTTCTTTGAGATAATGGGGAAACCCTTCAAGAAACCTGTCAAGGACTTCTCTCCCGCTCTCTCCTCCAACCAAGGCAAGGTCTATAGGTTCTTCCGGTTCGCCCGGGAGATATGGGGCGTTGAATGTTATTATGTCAAACTTCCCTTCAACGTTCTCAAAAAGATCGCTCTGCCTGAACTCGACATTGGTTATACCGTTTAGCCTTGCGTTTTCTTTTGCAAGCTCAACTGCAAGTGGATTGATATCCACTCCAAGAACGAACTTGGCTTTTTTGGCCATTAAAAGGACTATTATCCCGGTTCCAGTGCCTACATCAAGGGCAACGTCCCCTTCTTTAACCTTCAGACTCTCAGCTAGCAAAAAAGTGTCCTCAGCGGGCTCATAAACCTGAGGATGGAGCTTAATTTTGAGACCACGATAAATCATAAAAACACCGAAAAAGAAAAGAGATCACTTCTTCCACTCTGTGTATCCGCATCTACCGCAGGTCCATCTGTCCTTGTGGTTTGCCATGAAAACACCGGGACCGCATCTTGGGCAGAACCTGTTCTTTCTTGTAACTTTTCCATCCTTGACTTCATAAAGCTTCCATTTTTGGGAGGGCTTCTTGGCCATTTACATCACTCCCCTTCTCCTTCTTGTAGTATCCCATCTCTCCTCAGGATGTACTCGGGCTCTATGTAAAGCATCCTTTCTTTGCTTTCATAAGCCTTAGCATAGCCCTTGCTGACTCTACTTCCGAAGTAGCTTCTTATGTACTGAATAACCGTTGTCTCTGGGTTTAGGTCGAGCATTGCAACGAGCTTTCCTTTAACATCTTTCCTTGAAGGAGTTGGCTCACCTTCGTGGATGACCTCGAAGTATATTTCCTTTCTTCCGAGGAGCTTGTTTTCTTTAGTCTCGATAACCCTAATCTCCATCGTAAACCACCTCCATCTTTCTAAGCAGTTGAGCGCATCTGCGCTTACATTCGGGTGTGACCTTTATAAGTACTATCCCCTCATCCGGCTGCCCGTAAACCACCAACGTCCCCTCAGGGGCATAGAGGACGGCCGGAATGGCGGCTAAATCCTCCTCACCGTTTACCTTTATGTAGACCCTTCTTCCCCTTTTGGCAAGTTCAAAGGACTTTTTGATAGCATTTAATAAAGCTTTCGTTATTGTTCCAGGCGGATTTTTTGTAGTTAGCACAACCGCTCCAAGCTCAATGTCTGGTTCATATTCCCTCCTCTTAGTTTTGTGATCGTAGATAGCGATAGAGGGCTTTATACCAAGCCTGAGGACATTTTCAGTGACCACATCTCCAACTGTAACTAAATAAGGTGCATTCTCAAGTTCTCTCCGGGAGATTAGGTAAGGCTGCGGCATTTCTCCCTTGATTAACCTACCTATAGGGTTTTTAAGCTCCTTCCTGAGGTCTTCTGTGAGTTTAAAGTAAAATTCCCGAGACATTCTACCTGACCCTTATGGCGTATTTCCCTGGAACCTTCACTCCGAGCCTTTGAGCTATTTTGGAATTTTCGGGATCAAGAATTATGACGAGGTCAAACCATTCATCACTCAAATCCCTACTTCCGCAAACGGGGCATCGATCTTCGTTAGTTATGTAGTGACAGTGCCTGCAAGCCTTTTCGGTCATTCTCACTCACCACTTTGGGCTTTTCTCTTCTCTTTTTGTATCCAATCGAACTTTCCTAATCCGGGCTGTCTCATGGTAAGGCCTATCTTGTTCTCTCTGATTATCTTGCTCTTCTCGCTGACGGCTATTATCCTAGCCCTTACAGCATCGCCAAGCTTTAGAATGTAGCCCTTCTCCTTTCCAACGAATTGAGCATTCTTCTCGTCAAAGACAACGTAATCATCCATAAGCTGGGATATGTGGACCAAACCATCCATGGGGCCGATCCTTATGAAAGCACCGTAGGGAACAACGTCGATAACCTCTCCCTCAACAACCTCGTGCATCTCGGGCTTCCACACAAGGACGTCAAAGACGGCCTCATGATATGTGGCACCATCTCCATGGATTATTACTCCCTCGCTAATTTCGTGAACGTCAAGAATCGCCAAAATAACACCCTCATCTTTATCGTAAATCCCCTCATAAGCCTCTCGCAGAACTATCTTAGCGGCTTCTTTTGGATCCATTGTGAACATTTTCGGAGGGATTCTCACAACGTCTTTGACCTGAATGAGCTTGTACATTTTCTTACCTCCAAAATTTTAAAAGAGGAGAATCACTTCTTGAATTTCTCCTTGTAAAGCTCTATTGCCCTAAGTATTTCTTGCTTTGCCTTCTCTGCATTTTCCCAGCCCTCAACAATGATCTCCTTACCTTGAAGCTCTTTGTATCTCTGGAAGAAGTGCGCAATCTCGTCAAGGAAAGCCTTCGGAACGTCGCTTATGTCCTTCCAGTCATTAAAGTAGGGATCTTCCACTGGAACCGCCAATACCTTGTAGTCCTTGTCGCCGCTGTCTATCATCTTGAAGAGGCCTATTGGTCTTGCCTCAATGAGCACTCCCGGATATGTTGGCTCCCTCATTATGACCATGATGTCAAACGGGTCGTCGTCATCGTACCATGTTTGTGGGATGATTCCATAGTCGACCGGGTAGTGGAACGGGCTGTAAAGAACTCTATCGAGCTTTATAAGGCCGGTCTTTTTGTCAAGCTCATACTTGTTTCTGCTCCCCTTTGGAATCTCTATTAGGGCGTAAACAACTTCCGGTACTTCCGGTCCGGGCTCCAAATCGTGGAATGGATTCATCTCAATCACCTCTTTGGTTTTCAGAAGATTTAGTTATAAACCTAACCCAAAAGTTGGCTTCTGCTTTTAGCTTTTAAGGTTGGTTTTTAAAGTTGTCGCTTAGGTTGGGTAGGAGAGTTATATGATGGTTTCTGGTTCTGGTATTTTGACAGTCTTGTTGATGTGATGTTTGTCATAGAGCTAATGTCACATCGATACCACGATAGTGGTAATCAACATTTTGAAGAAAAACTTTTTATTGTAGTTGCTTAATTATAATCATTGGTGGTAACCAATGTGGAGGAAAGCACTTGCTTTGGGTTTGGTATTGATGGCTTTGGGTGTTGTGGTTGGAGGGGCTGTTGAAGAGAGCAAAGCTGGAGCAGTCTATGGGCTTTACAGATGGCACAAAACAGGAGATCCCAAGCAGTTTATCTCAGGTGTTACTGGAGGCATTTTAGGAAACGTAGCGTTTGTGGGTGGAAGTGTACAAGCAGGAAGCGTTAAGGTTGCAATGAGAGGAATATATCATGTAGCACTTAAAGTGGGAGCAAGAGGACTTGCACGTCTTTGCCCATATGTTGGAGCAGCTTTGGTGCTATAAGGACATACGGTGGGAATAATGAACTTTTATATTACTTTAGGGAGGCACAAAATAACTCCGAAGGAATTTGCATTAAGCATTATTTCAGGGATTGTTATCAGTTTAACAATTTTGTTTTGGCAAATTGTTGGAGTAATTGAAAAACCCCTGATTACCTCCATAAAAGGATTTTCAGAATCCTCTCTGGGATTTGCATTACTGCTAATAGCCCTTGTTAGTGCTATAGAAACCATTAAGCAACATAACAACTCAGAATCTTAGAAGTCCAGTTTGATGGTGAAACAAATGGGGGATAAACCAAAGTCCACAGGGTTATTATGTTTTTCATTTTTAATTTTTGTTTTAGGATTTTTATTGGGCCTAGTTCTTTCAGAAGGATATAAACTAAATGGGAATATCAATTCACATCCATTTTTAAGGGAATTTGACAATATATCATTTGGTTTTATTTTCATGACCAATCTCTGGACTATTCTGCTACTGTCTTTTGGAGGAACTCTTACTTTAGGAGGGATGAGTTTTTGAATTTGGTCATTAATGGCATGAATTTGGGAACTATCTTTTATGAAGCTTGGATTCTAAACGATGTTACAACTTTCTTCCTTCTAATCCTCCCCCACGGCATCTTTGAAATTCCAGCGTTGATCATTGCCGGAGCTGCAGGTTTTAAAATACCTTACGAGCTGTTGAGGTTTGCCTTAGGCAAAAAAGAGGAAATAATAACTGAAGAAGACGCCAAAGAATTCTTCAAGCTAGTTGGAGTTTCAATAGCATTGATATTTATTGCGGCAGTAATTGAGGCAGAAATAACGTTAAAATTAGCTGTACACATGGCTTGATAGCACTCACTACTTTAAGGTTGGACCATTTGCGGTACAAATCTTTATAAATCACTAGTACTATATCTAGTACATGATATCAAAGGAGACCTGGGGCAAAATTATAAGGGATTATTTGGAATGGGATGTCGAGCTTATTGAAAGGGACATAAACTACACCCTGCCTAAAATTCAGAGAGCATTAGTCATTATTGGGCCCAGGAGAGCCGGTAAAACTTACTTCATGTTTCAGATAATCAAAGAACTTTTAAAACAGGGGGTCAGAAAAGACGAGACGCTCTATATCAATTTAGAAGATCCAAGGACAATAGGTACCACACTTGAAGATCTACTGAATCTTTTGGACGTTTACTACTCCCTATTTCCTGAAAACGCAAAGAAGCGCAACTATTTTTTCTTGGATGAAGTTCAAACAATAGACAACTGGGAAAAGTTTGTGAGATTCCTACTTGATAAAAATCAGCAGGTAGTAGTTTCGGGTTCTTCCTCCAGACTTTTATCTAAGGAAATTGCAACCGAACTGAGGGGGAGAAGTATATCTCTAAAAATTTATCCCTTTTCATTCAAAGAAGTATTGAAATCACGGAATATAAGACCTGCTCCCTTTTACTCCACGTATGAAGAGGCAAAAATCAAAAAGCTGCTCAGGGAGTATCTCCTTTGGGGAAGCTATCCTGAGGTCGTGTTAGATTTTTCCCTCAGAAGGGAAATCCTCCGAGAGATAATCGACTTAACGATTTACAAAGATATCGTTGAAAGATGGGGAATTGTTAACATAAGGGCATTGAAGCTCCTCTTCAGGATGCTTGCATTTTCCACCCATCTTTCAATTTCCAAAGCATATAAAAACTTGAAGGGCATTGGCATTAACGTAGGAAAGACAACGGTTGCAAACTATCTGGAATATCTAGAAGATTCGCTTGTGTTCTATCCTCTCAGACCTCTGATAAAGTCATACAAACTCCAGGAGCTGTATGGATTTAAGCCCTATTTAGTGGACAATGGACTTTTAACGATCCTGGGTGTTGAAGATAAGGGAAGATTGCTGGAAAACTTAGTCTTTACCGAACTTTTAAAATCAGGCTTGGAGCCGAATAGAAACATATTCTACTATAGAACAAAGAATGGAAAGGAAGCAGATTTTGTTGTACGAGAGAACGGGACAGTCAAACAAATAATTCAGGTTACTCACGAGCTTAATGACAGTAACTATGAAAGAGAAATCTCAGCTTTAATCGAAGCTTCAAAAGAGCTCAAATGTGGAAATCTGCTCCTCATAACATGGGATCAAGAGGAGCTAATTAGAGAAAAGGGTAAGGAAATCAGGGTTGTGCCCCTGTGGAAGTGGCTCTTATCACTCTAGACATTTTTTCTTTTTTATTGTGGAGAGACTAAAGGGTTATTCCTTTCCCAAAAGCTCCCTTACGGTTTTTTCAACGGCCTCTCTGCTGTTCATCTTTGGCTTCCAGCCCTTGGCTTTGGCCTTCTCAATGCTTAAGAGCATTACCTTAACATCACCCTTCCATCCTCTCCCACCATCGACGCCACCAGTAAAGTAGAACTCTGGGTTTAATCCCATTTCTCTGCTCACGATCTCCGCTATTTCCTTCACCGTTATCCAGTCCTCACTTCCAACGTTGTAGACGTCATAAGTTTTATCTTCCTTGAGGAACTCGTTGAAGAGGTGCAGCATTGCCTCAACGGTGTCGCTCACGTGGAGGTAGCTCTTCCTCTGCGTCCCATCCCCAAGGATTTCCAGCCTGTTCGGGTTCTTCTTGAGCTTGTTTATGAAATCATAGATGACCCCATGGTTTGAGCGCTTTCCAATTATGTTAGCCAGCCTAAACACTATGGCCTTCATGTCAAAAGTGTGAGCATAACCAGAAATCAGGGCTTCAGCTGCTAATTTAGCCCCACCGTAAACGCTTATTGGCTCCATTGGACCATAATCCTCCGGCGTCGGAATCTTTTTGGCCTCACCGTAAACCGTTGACGATGAGGTAAAAGCGAGAACCTTCACTCCCTCTTTTCTCATTGCCTCAAGGAGGTTGTATGTGATTAAGACATTTGTCTCATAGAGGAGCTCTGGACTTTGAGCTCCTATTCTCACCTCAGGATTTGCAGCAAGGTGGAATACTACTTCAACGCCTTTAACTGCTTCTCTTATGGCCTCTACATCTCTCATGTCCCCCTTGATGAACTCAAACCTTTCATGACCAAGCCATTGCTCGATGTTTTTCAAATCCCCAGCGCTTAAGTCGTCGAGGACTCTAACCTCATGCTCCTCTTCCATAAGCTTATCAACCAGATGAGAGCCTATGAACCCGGCACCACCAGTTACGAGGACTTTCATTCTATCACCACACTAATTCCTACTGGAAAGTTCTTAAGCTTTAGGAAAAGTTTTTAGTATTTTGCTGTGTAATAGTGTGCAAGAGAGCATCATAACCCGAAAGTCTACGGGGGAGAGAAAATATGAAGGTTCTAATCATGGCCGGCGGTTATGCGACAAGGTTGTGGCCAATAACAAAGGGAAAGCCCAAGCCTCTCTTGCCTGTTGGGAATAAGTATATCATCGACTACATCCTCGAGAAGACCAAAGAGCTTGGTCTGGAAGTTTATGTGTCAACAAACAAGTTCTTTGAGAGGCACTTCAAGAAGTGGGCGGAAGAGAACAGCGTAGAGCTCATAGTCGAGGAAACACTTAGTGAAGAGGAAAAGCTAGGGACCATTGGGGCAATCAAATACGCCATCTCAAAGCTCGGCCTCGACGATTATTTAATAGTTGCGGGTGATAACCTGTTCTCATTCTCGCTGGCGGAGTTTTTGAAGCGCTACAACGGGAAACCGCTCATAGCCGTTTACGACGTTGGCGACTTTGAGTTTGCAAAAAGGTACGGAGTTGTGGTTCTTGAGGGAGACAGGGTGGTTGATTTCCAAGAGAAGCCTCTGCAACCAAAGTCGACCATGATAAGCACTGGCGTCTATGCCCTCCCGAAGGAGATCATTGGAATGGTTGACGAGTACCTTAAAGATGGTAACAGAGATTCTCCAGGTTATTTCATAGAGTGGCTACTTAGGAAAGGGGTTGAGGTCTATGCTTACAAGTTCGATGACTACTGGTATGACATAGGCTCCGCAGACAGCTATCTTGAGGCAATGAAAACGCTTTTGAAGGAGAGCCAGATCGAGGAAATTCAGATAAGCCCTTATTCAAAGATCATTCCTCCGGTGGTTATAAAGAGGGGTGCAAAGATTTTGGGCAGGTCGATAGTTGGGCCCTATGCTTACATAGGCGAGAACTGCATCATAGAGAACTCGGATGTGAGTGATTCAATAATCTTTGATGACACGATTATAAGGAGCTCCACGATATGGCGTTCCATAATCGATGAGAAGTGCGAAATAAGAAATTTGGAGCTTAAGAAAAGTTTGGTTGGTGGGCACGCGAAGATACAGAGGGGGGATTAGGTTTTTAATCTCTCTTTTCTATTGAGAAGTTGTCATGACCGAGAGTTTAAAATTGAAGTTGCTTAAAAATGCAGGTTGGCTCTTTAGCGCCGAAGTTATTTCGAAGTTATTAGCCTATGGTGTAATAGTTATTTTAAGCAGAACCCTAGGTCCGGAGGGTCTTGGGCAGTACTCGTTCATATTTTACTATGTGGGACTTTTGGGGATTTTTTCGGACCTAGGAGTTGGCTACTATTTTATGCGCGAGGTTGCGAGGGATAGGAGTAAGGCTGATGAACTTCTTCCAGATGTATTGGGGCTTAAGATTGTGCTTGCGTTGGTTAATTTTGTTGTTATAGTTGTCTTAACTTTATTCCTACCAAAACCAATGTGGATTAAAGCCCTCATACTAGTGGTCGGGGCTGAAGCCATGCTTACTTGGGTTTCATTGGCGCTTGTCCAGCTTATGTATGCCCATGAAGTGACTAAATATGAGGCTATTGCAAGGACTGTTGAGAGGTTTTGGGCATTTTTTGTTGGAGGGACCGTTCTTTACTTCTTCAGATCTCTCTCACCTTTTATACTTGCACTTCTCATTGGCTATACAGTTAGAGAGTTCCTAAGAATAAAATGGGGAGCCAGATACGTCAAAAAAATCAGCGTTCGATTTAATCCGCAGATATGGCTTTTTCTTCTGAAAAAGTCCTACCCTTTCTGGTTAATTGGACTTTTCACAATGATATATTATCGCACGGATATGGTGATGCTAAGTATACTTCGGGGGGATTATGAAACTGGAATTTACAGGGCAGCGTATACTTTAATTGAGGTTCCTATGTTTGTTCCAAGTATTGTCGTTTCAACAACGATGCCTTCAATGGCGAGGCTGTGGGAGCAAGACAAGAAAACGCTGAATATTCTCCTTAAGAAGAGCCTTCAAATGTTAACTGGACTGGGAGTTTTAGGTTTAGTTGGATATTTTATTCTCGCCCATTGGGGAATCATCATAGTGTTCGGCAAAGAGTTCCTTGCGAGTGTCTCTGTGCTTAGGATTTTGGCCTTTGCAGTACCATTTATGTTTTTAAATTCTCTTCTTGGGAGTTTTTTAAATGCAACTGGGGGGGAACTGACGTTTACTAAGATAACTGGGTTTACTGCTTTGCTAAATGTTGTACTAAACTATTTCCTGATACTAACTTATGGGGTGAAGGGAGCTGCAGTGGCAACAGTAGTGAGTCAAGTTTTTGCAGTGTTTTTAGCAACAACGAAGATAAGGGAGGAATTTAGGTAGTCCCCTGTCAGACGTGCTTTCTTAGCTTTGAACTCAAGATATTTCTTGTATGAGACTTTTTTTAGGATCGAGCTGTACACCCTGTCTGGAGAGAGGAGAGAGACAATGATATATCTAAGAAGTTTTTTAGAAAAGGATAAATCATTCTTTCTATCTCCAATTCTCGCTCCTAAGTTCAATTTCTCTAACATTTGTATGAGAGTGGGATTCTGAGTATATAAACCAAAGATATTTAAAACAGAAAATCCTGCCAATTCCAATTCTCTTATAAACTCTTGAGGGAACACTTCGTTTATATGATCTGCTGTATATGCATCAATGTCATAAATGCGCTTATTTGGAGTTGAGATAAATAACAATCCTTCTGACTTCAAAAGGAACTTTATATGTTTGAGAAGCTTCTTTGCACTTTGAGAAGGTATGTGTTCATAAACCTCAAAACATGTTATAATATCAAAAAGCCCATGTTCTAAGTAAATGCTTTTTACAGTATCCTCATCTATAATATCCCCAACGACACATGTAGCATTATTCAAGTTCGATAGCATGGTATTTGAGACAGATACACTGTACTCATCTATGTCTATTCCAATAAATTTACATTCAGGACATAGCTTTTTCATGATATAGATACCATACCCCTTCGAACATCCAATATCGAGCACCTTTAGAGGCTTTTGGTTCTTTTTATTCTTTTCAGTGGATATAAGGATAGCGGACAGATAAAAGTGGACACTAGGTATTATGTGCTCGATATTTGAAATTCCCAAATTGTGGAGTTCGTCAATTATCTTTTCTATCATCATATCTACACTTTTCATGAGAAGTTACCCCCCATTCCTTATAAAGCTCTACTAGTTTCTTGAATTCTCTACTCCAGTTGTATTTATTACTAATTAGATACGCTCTCCGTCCAAATTTAACTATTAATTTTGGATTCTCAATAAGGACTGTTAAAGCTCTTTTGATCTCCCCAACATTGCAGTCAACAACTAAACCGATACGATACTCCTCAACAAAATTTCCACTTGCCGTTTCTCTTCCCGCCAAGGATGCTCTCCCAGCAGATATCGCCTCGAACAGCTTGTTAGGCATCCCAATTTTATATAAGGGGTTAGAATCTTTAAACACAAAATATACCACGCTTGAATTGACGGTCATAGGGATGACATCTGATTTTGAAACATAACCCACATATTTAACACCACATTCGGCAGAGGATTCAAATAGTCTTAAGTATTTTTTATGTTTAGGGCCAGCAACAAGTAACAGCACGGGCAGATTAATTTCGCAGATAGTATCAACGAGCTCTTTTATGCATCTATCTTCATCAAATCCGCCAATATACACGACCGTAAGAGGGTTTGTGTTCGGCTTTTTCCAAGAAGGTACTTTTGACTTCGCATTCTGGATTATTTTAACTTTCCCAAAGTATCGCAGGAAATAATTCTTGTACCCTCTTCCGACTGTTACAAGTGCATCTATATGCTTTAACATTGCTCTTTCTCTCCATATTACTTCCCAAACCCACTCAGGAAGCCTATTAGTGAATATCATATAATTCCAGACTTCGTGTGAATCATATACTAAAAAGATATTCCTAATTCTCTGTTTTAACATGACCCCCACTGGTAAATCTGGCCAGTCGTGGACATGCACTATCTTAAATTTCCAGTGTTTGTACAGTTCTAACGCTTTCTTATACGCTAGAACTTGCCAAACTGGGACTTTTAGTATCTCAAAATGGAGTAACTTACCAATAATCTTTGGAATTTGTACTCTAAGAACTTCAACACTATTAATAACCTCGTGTAAGGGATATTCTCCTTTTCGATCCCATGCTATAACTTTGACTTCATATCCGTGCTTGATTAAACTCTCTGCCTCAGCAGTAACTCGAGGATCATTAGAATAATGATTATTAAGAATCATTAAAATTCTCAATATAAACCACCTCCACCACTACTTTCTTTTCCATCTTTTTCTGAGTTATCAATCCACCTCTTCAACCACAGTTCCAGGATCACGGCTTTCCAAAGTTCAAGTGAATGGTTTTTCTTACCAGATACGTGCTCATAAAACATTTTCTTAACCTTGTCGGCATCCCAATACCGCCTAGACTTAAAGGATTCAGAGTTTATTATCCCCTCCACGAATTTACGTCCGCTCTCTGTTCTTAGAAGGTCTGTATCAGGCGTTGCAAACCCGATCTTGGAGAGCCGGTTTCGTATCTTGTCTGGCAAAACGTCTTCGAGAGCTTCCCGCAGTATTCTCTTTGTAATTCCCATGGAGAGTTTGGCCTCGGGAGGCAACGAAAGGGTATACTCCACTAGCTCATGGTCACAGAAGGGCACCCTGCTTTCTATGCTCCATCTCATTGAGTTCTTATCCTCAAAGCGGAGGAGGTGGAGAAGAGAATAGTAAGTTTCAGCTAGGAGTAGAGCCTCGTTTAAACTTCTAATTTTCCAAGTTGCCTCTTTCGTTGTTCTGTCCTTGAATCTGTCGATGAATTCGGGGTTTAAATGGGAGTATTTCTTTCTCCACATTTTCTTGGTTATCCACGTAGGAAGAAGGTACAAAATCATGTTCTTCACGGGAGCAATGCTTCCATGGAGCCTTTTATAAGCCAAGATCTCCTTAATCAAACGTATCCATTTCATACGGCGAAAGAGCTCCGCAAAATAGTATCCAAAGAAATAGTGATAGCCTGCCAGTATCTCGTCACTCCCCTGACCGTCGAGCAGAACTTTCATTCCCCTCTCACGCGCGAGTTTCATTACCATATACTGGCCGTATATACTCAATGTCGAAAATGGCTCTTCCTGAGTGTTAATCAAGTCTTCAATATCTCGTATTACATCTTCAGAAGAAAAAGTCGTCGTGTTCCATTCAACTTTGCACTTCTCAACCACTGCCTTTTGGTATTCGCTCTCATCTATGTCTTTTCCGGGGAATATTAGGGAAAACGTTCTTATTTCAGCCCTTGGATTAACTGCGCGCATTGTACAGACTATGCTTGAGCTGTCCAACCCCCCGCTGAGACATGAACCAACGGGAACATCAGCTATAAGTCTTCTTTTAACCGCAGAGAAGAATAGCTCTCTGAACTTTTCGCTATCAGGTTTCTCAGATCCTTTCTTGAGTACCTCTCTTAAATCATAATACTTCGAAACTTTCAATTTCCGGGTTTTTAAATCAAAGATAACGCTGTGCCCTGGCATCACTCTCTTAATTCCTTCAAAAAATGTCTCCTCTGTATGATCCAAAAGGTTGTAGTAGAGAAAATCAAAGATAATGGCATCATTCGGTTTTTTCTGTATGTTGTGTTTTAGCATTGCCTTGATTTCTGAACTGAAGGTGAGGTTTTTGCCATCATAATAATAGTACAAGGGTTTTATGCCAAACCTGTCCCTGCTCAGGAAGAGGATGTTCTTGTGCTTATCATAAATCGCAAAAGCCCACATACCTTTGAATTTTTTAATACAATCAAAACCCCATTCCAGATAAGAAGCAAGAATAACCTCAGTATCAGTGTTAGTTGAAAAGCCATAACCCCTCTTCTCCAACTCTTCTCGGAGTTCTTTAAAATTGTAGATTTCGCCATTATACACGATAACCACAGGAGAGTTCTCCATATTTTCAGGATTGTGTCTTTCAGAAGAAGCTCCAAGTTCCTTAGAGTAAAACATTGGTTGGTGCCCTCTTGGAGATAAGTCTATAATAGCCAGCCTCACGTGACCAAGGCTAACGTTCTCATCAACGTAAACACCCTCTCCATCAGGACCACGATGACGAATACTCTCATTCATCCGCTTGACAAGCCCCAGATCACCCCACGAAAACCCATTAATCCCACACATTGCTTAATCCCTCCCAAGACAACCCCAATGATGAGATAAATAAGTAATTAACTCTGAATTCGCTCTTCAACGAAGCTTCCCAACATCTTTCCCTTCGAAGTCGAGTAGGAGTTTGTAAGTATCAACAACTTCATTTCTAAGGATTTAAGTTGACTATCCATTCATAGACCCTACACAATTTTTTTACCTCTCTATCCCACTTCCATTTATTTGTGATTGTCCCCTTAAAAGAGCTGAGGGACTTTTTTATTTTTGGCATATTCTCAAGTGCATTTACTATCTCCTCTGCACGTAGTTCTCTCAAAGGTATACCACACTTGTACTCTTTAACAAAATCTTCCATAAGTGTCCCACTGTTAACAATAATAGGAACACCAAGAGAGCAGGCCTCAAAAACCTTAACTGCAATAGCACGCTTCACGTTTTCCCTTGGGGGATACCAAGCAAACACAACATCACACAATCTATAATAGTTGGCAATTAACTTGTAGTCGATGCTTCCGACAAATTCAACATCAAGCTCTGGATAGCGGGTTCTTACAATCTTCTGTAATTCACCCACGCTCTTCCCACCTCCCACAAAAAGGATCTTGTATCTAGTTGGTTCTCTCGAAAGCGCATCA